>CBDUUY010000120.1:0-6922 GCA_965370535.1 uncultured bacterium | reverse complement strand
GATCCGTCGGAGGATCAGTGACCGGGTCTCCTGCCGGGCGCGCCCCCTTCCGTGAGGGGGAGGAACATTTTGGGATGGTGTGTTGATACTGTCCGTTGTGATGATCCGTCGGAGGATCAGTGACCGGGTCTCCTGCCGGGCGCGCCCCCTTCCGTGAACGTCCGCTCGACTGGCGGCCGGTTCACGATCAGATCGTCACACCACCAGGCCCGCCCTATCCGCCGGTGAGCAGATCCAACAGCGGGCGGAGTTTCAGCCTGGTCTCCTCGACCTCTGCGTCGGGGTCCGAGCCCATGACGATGCCGTTGCCTGCATAGAGAACCGCCCGCTCGCCCCGGACCAGCGCACACCGGAGGGCCACCGAGATCTCACCATCCCCGGCGGCATCGGCCCAGCCGATGCCCCCCGTGTACCAGCCGCGATCGATCCGTTCCAGTTTCGACTGCAAGGCGATGGCCTCAGCCGCCGGGTGGCCGCCGACCGCCGGGGTCGGATGCAGCGCCTCGGCCAACTCCAGCACCGTGGAACGGGTACGGCCGACGATCGAGGTCGCCAGGTGCTGCACGGTGGCATACCTCTCGACCACAGGAGCGGGGGGGAAATCCACCAAATCGGCCAGCGGCTCCAGCCTTCGCCTGATCTCATCCACGACGATCGAATGCTCGACCCTGTCTTTGTCACGACCCAGCAGGTCGGCGGCCAATCGCCTGTCCTCGTCGCCTGTAGTGCCACGGGCCGCCGACCCCGCCAGGGCGACCGTCCAGAAACTGCCGCCGCGGCGGGCGATCAGCAACTCAGGGCTGGCACCCACGAAGGTGACCTCACCCGACTGCCACCCGAACACCCGGCAGTCCGGGTGCCTGTCACCCAGTAGGGCGACAACGTCGAAAGCAGCGATCGGGGCACCGAGACCCACCCGAACCGTTCTGGCGAGAACCACCTTCTCTACGGGCCCCTCAGAGGCCGCGGCCACGGCTCTGGCCACCGAGTCGCGCCATTCCTCCACCGGCGGCTCCGACACAACCGTCGCAGACGAATCCGCGGGCGGCACAGGCTGCCCCTGTATACGAAGCGACGCTGCAGAAGCCAGCACAGAAGAAGGGTCCACCCCCGGCGGCACGGCGATCACGACACGCGACCGGCCCGCCTCCCTGATGACGGAGATCTGCGGGACCACGGCAGAGGCTGCGGGGAAACCCGACCACTCCCGAGTGGCAGGTCCTCCGGAGTCGTAGGAGAAGCCGACCAACGCCACCACGTCGGCAGGCAGATCCCGCAAGAACGGCCGCAGACGGCGCAACCGATCTGGTCCCGATGCCACGGACCGCCGGGCGATCCCCAGGCCTCCAATCCTCGTGCCTTCGGGTGAACCGGTGAACACGGCGGTGGCGAATGCGGCGGCACCCGACCTCACCAGATCGATCGGATCGAGGTCGATGTCACTCACGGCCACCGAAAGACCCGACGGGGTCCGGGTGAGTGTGGTGGCGAGATCGGCGAGGACGGTTCGGGGGATCAGCACGTGCCGGTGAATGTTACCGGCGGCGATAGGGTGACCGGCTGCCGGGGTAGGGTGCCGCCATGGATCTCTTCGACCTGGACGGACGGGTGGCGGTGGTGACCGGGGGCAATCGCGGCATCGGCATGGGCATCGCCGGAGGCCTGGCATCGGCGGGCGCCACCGTGGCGGTCTGGGCTCGCGACGAGGCACAGAACCGGGTGGCAGCCGCCGAGTTGGCCGCGGTCGGCGGCGTCGCCGAGGCATTCGCTTGTGACGTCACCGATGCGGATTCCGTCGCTACAGCCCTCGAGGGCACCATCGACCGGTTCGGGCGGGTGGATGTGTTGTTCGCCAACGCAGGCATCAGCGGAGCGGTGCGATTCCAGGATCTGGACGCCGAGGAATGGTCCCGGGTCATCGACGCCGATCTGACCGGCGTGTACCGGGTGGTGCAACCGGTGGTACGTCACATGCAGGAGCGGGGTGAAGGCGGTTCGATCATCCTCACCGCCAGCATCTTCGGCAGCCTGGGCCTCCCCTACTCCCCCCATTACTCGGCGGCCAAAGGGGGCGTGCTCAACCTGGGCAGAGCCCTGGCCGTCTACCTGGCCCGGGACCAGATCCGCGTCAACGTGCTCAGCCCGGGATGGGTGGCCACCGGGATGACCGAAGGGGTCCGTGACCACGAGAAGTCCAATGCAGCGGCGCTATCCCGAACACCGATGCGGCGATGGGGGGAACCCGAGGACTTCGCAGGACCCGCGGTGTTCCTGGCTTCGGATGCTTCCAGATTCATGACGGGGGCCGAACTCGTCGTAGACGGTGGCTTCTCTGCGGGCTGAGGCTCCGGGAGACCCGCCGGCCTACCGCATCAAGCCTTGCCGAGCAGATCACCGACCAGGCCTGCGATCACATCCGGCCTCTCCATCGGGACGAAGTGGGTCGCCCCGGCCACGATCTCGAACCTTGCGTTGCCGAGGAGACCGGCCTGCTCGCGTAGGAACGCGATTGGATGGCTGTCGGAATCCTCACCACCCACCACGATCGCAGGACAGGCCACCTCCCCGAGGCGGTCCCACGCTCCATGCAGGGTGGCGGATCGGTAGCACTCGGCTTCCACCTCGGGTCTGCATTTGAGCATCCACTCCCCACCCTCGCGGCGGAAGCCACCGTCCACATAGGCCTCGAGAGCCCGTTCCGTCCAACGGGCGAACGGCCCCCGTCCCCGGAAACCATCCAGAGCGGCATCCCGAGAAGGGAAAGCGGCCCGGCGCCGCATAGCCGCCATCGCCAGAGGCAGTTCCTCGTACCGGACGTAGGGCGGCGGAAAGATGATCGGCTCGATCAGCAACAAGGATTCGAACCTGCCCGGTGCCAACAGTTCGGCCATCACCAGCGAGGCCGCCCCCGAGGAATGGCCCACCCCGGTCGGTCGTATCCACCCGGCGGCGTCTACCGCCGTCAACACGTCGCGGCCCAGGTCCCACCAATCGAAAGGTGGATCGGCGACGCCCGACTCGCCGTGGCCCCGTTGGTCGATGGCCATCGCTCCCACCCCGGGGAGGAGATCGGCCACCGGCCCCCAGACCTCCTTGCAGAAGCCCGTGGCATGAGCGAAGACGACCTGCGGCTCACCGGAGGTGATGGTTGCTGCGATCGGCAACCCGTCGAAGGAGGTGAACGTGGCCACGCTCAGATGGGGCTGTGGCCCTCCAGTTTGCGGTCGTCGACGACGTAGGTCAGATCGCTCTCGACCTTGACCACGCCGGCGATCCGTCTCGCCAACTCCTCGAGCAGGGTCACTTCGGTGCGATTCTCCAACTCGCCGCCCAGATGAACGATCCCGTCGCTGACCGTGACTTCGATGCTCTCGGGATCGAGGAACAACAGGCGACGGATGATGTCCTCCCGGACCTCGTCTTCGATGATGTCATCGGGTTTGGTGAACGCGTTGACGATGTCGGCCCGGCTGATGATCCCCTCTAGCAAACCCTCGTCCCCTACCACCGGAAGGCGCTTGACATTCCGGCTCGCCATCAACCTGGCCGCCTCGCCGATCGAGGCCTCGGGGGTGATGGTGACGACCTTGTCCGTCATCACCTCGGCGACCGTCTCGGCAATGGGGGTCTCCGGCGTGCTGTCACCGAACAACGCATCGAGCAGGCTGAGCCGATAGGGCCGGTCCCTGGAGACCTCCTGGCGGAGGAAGTCGCCCTCGGTGACTATGCCGACCAGGCGGCCGTCACTATCGATGACGGGCAACCCACTGATCTGATTCCGAACCATGATGCGAGCCGCTTCCTTGAGAAGGGTGTCTCCTCGCACGCTGATCGTGTTGGTGGTCATGATGTCGCGAACCTTCATGCGACCTCCTCAGTCCCCTTTGGCTATCAGGACATCACAGGTCGCCTGATTGACGACCCGATGGCTGGTGCTTCCCAGTACCAACGAGGCAAACTCGCCCCTCCCCCGGCTGCCGACGACGATGAGCCCTGCTTCCACTGTCTCAGCGTATTCGACGAGAGCGTCTGCCGGGTAACCCTCCAAATCCACACGTGTCACCGGCACGCCCCCGGCGTCCAGCATCGGACCGACCGCCTCCCACACCGCAGCCCGTTGGGCATCGGTGAAGTCAGAGGCGGCGGCGGGCACCCCGGCCAGCACCGCCAGCATGGCGGCGGGCACATGAGTGACGTGGACGGCGTGGACTTCGGCGTCGAGCATGCCGGCCAATCTGCATGCCTTGCGGGCGGCGATGGCACTCCTCTCGGAATCGTCTACACCGACTACGACGATCATGACGGCCATTCCTCCGGTGGGTATCGGTGTCTCTTCTGCGCCTCGAGACGAGCGGCATAGGCCGCTGCCTCGCTGCGACGGCTCATGTCCAGCTTGGCCAGCACATTGGACACGTAGTTCTTGACGGTCTTTTCGGCAAGGAACATCCGCTCGGCGATCTGCCGGTTGGTGAGCCCCTCTGCGATGAGGTCGAGGATCTTGCGCTCCTGGTTGGAGAGCCTGGAGAGCAATGGGTCGTCGGGTTCCTCCCCCCGGATCCTCCGGAACACCCGCTCGGTCATCTCCGGGTCCAGCAGGGACTCGCCCCTCCCCACCCTCTGCACACTGGAAATGAGATCGGAGCCCTTGATCTGTTTCAGGACATACCCTGAGGCCCCCGCCATGATCGAGGAGAACAACGCCTCGTCGTCGGCGAACGACGTCAGCATCAGCACCCGGACCTCGGGCCAGCGGGCCCGAATCTCCCGGCACGCCTCGATGCCGCTGCCGTCGGGGAGACGCACGTCGAGCACCACGACGTCGGGGCTCTCGTACCCGACCCTTCTCACAGCATCGGTCACGGTGCCCGCCTCGCCGACCACTTCGATGCCGTCTTCGGCGTCCAGCAGGGCGCGCAGACCTTCTCTGACTACCTCGTGATCGTCCACGAGAACAATTCGCAACGTCTCCGTCATGAGCACACGATAACCCCGGTTCTCCTGCCGGGCCCGGGGGACGATGCCCCGGCATGAGTGGCCGAAAGTCCCATGTAGGCTGACACAGTGGCCAGCGGCTTCACCCCGGAACGAATCGCCGGGCTGGTCGAGGGGGCCGCCAGCGTTGCAGGACAGGTAGAGCTGGCCGGAATCCTTCGATCGACCGTCGAATTCGCCAAGGACCTCACCGGTGCGCGCTATGCCGCACTCGGTGTGATCGGCGAGCACGGTGGTCTCGTCGAGTTCATCACAGCAGGTATCGACAACGAGACGGCAGACCGCATTGGCATGCCACCCCGCGGTTCGGGCCTCCTGGGGGAGATCACCGGCCTCGGCAAGACCCTCCGCATCGACGACGCCTCCGAACACCCCTCTGCGGTGGGGTTCCCATCGGATCACCCCCCGATGGAATCGTTCCTGGGAGTGCCGGTGAGGGTCGGCGACAGCGTTTTTGGCAACCTGTATCTGACAGACAAGGACGGAGGATTCACCGAAGAGGACGAGATCCTCATTGAGTTCCTGGCCGTCACAGCAGGCTCGGCCGTCTCCACCCTGCGCCTCCAGGACCGCCTGCGGCGGGCGGCACTGCTCGAAGACCGGGAGAGGATCGCCAGAGACCTGCACGATTCGATCATCCAGGACCTGTTTGCAGTGGGACTGAACCTGCAGGCGGCCGCTGCCCAGGTCACCACCGATCCCGATGGTGTGCGCGACAAGATCGATGCGTCGATAGATCAACTGGACGAGAGCATCGGCTCGCTGCGCCGCTATATCTTCGACCTGCGCCCCCCGGTGTGGGCCCGCCCCAACCTGCGGGATTCACTCGCCGACCTGGTCGGCCAGTTGTCGGCCCCCTACCGGGCCAGCGTCAGCCTCGAGGTCTCCTGCCCGGCCGATCTGGTCCCGCGCCACATCGCAGACGAACTGGTCGCCACCGTCAAGGAGGCGCTGTCGAATGCCCTCCGCCACTCCCACGGCGACTCCATCGAGGTGAGGGGCGGCTGCGGCGCATCGCAGGCCGTGATGACCGTCGCCGACAACGGAGTCGGGTTCGACTCCGGGGCGTCGGGTAAAGGCTTCGGCCTCAACAACCTGGCCAACCGGGTAGCCGCGGTCGGCGGATCGTTCCGGGTGGACCCCACCGAAGGCACCGGCACCGTGGTGCGGGCAACCTTCCCTCTGGCCGAGGACTGATTCCCTCTGGCCGAGGACCGACCCAGAAGACCCGGCTGACGTCTGCGACAAACGACCCCCCTTCACCGTTTCTCCCCCACCGGGGAGCGGGGCCCAGACCCACACCCTGGCCGAGGACCAACCCGGAAGACCCGGCTGATGTCAGGGGCGAACGGCCCCTCTTCGTGGTCTTTCGCCCCCTGCCGGGAGGCAGGGCACCGACCCACACTGACGCCAGTCATCCGGGAACTGCCATGCACACACGATCGGGAGAATGCCTTGCCCCCCGGCAATCCGCAGCATGGCCGATCGGCGGCGCCTCCGTCGGGGCCGCCTCCGAACCCTTGAGGGGAAACAACGCTCTCACCCGAACGGCGAGTGCCTGCGATACCCCGGTGAAGGTCGAAGACCCGGGAGACGACTGCCGTTCCACCATCACCGGGAGCCACTGACATGTCATCCCGGATCGTCATCATCGGCGGAGGTGTGGCCGGCGTGCACACAGCCAACCTGCTGGCCAAGCGGCTTCCGGCCTCCGCCGCCTCGATCCAACTGATAGACCCCACAGGCCAGCACACCTACCAGCCCGGATGGTTGTCGGTGGCACTCAACGACTCCTCCCCCTCACGGCTGACCCGCGACGTGCGCCGCCTGCTGCATCGCCGGGTCGATCTGATCCTCGACGAGGCCGTCCGCCTCGACCCGACTGCCGGCAAATTGTGGATGCAGCGCGAGGGCACCATGGGATACGACT
>CBDUUY010000119.1:0-6948 GCA_965370535.1 uncultured bacterium | reverse complement strand
CGCCACGCCAGCCAACCAAGACCAAAGCCAGCCGCGGCGGCTACCAGGAGGATGAGAATCTGTCCCAGGGATGCCATGGTGGTTTGCCTCTCTCGATATCAAGAGTCAGATGAGCGCCGATGGGTTCTTCTGTGGCAGGCGACGCCGACGAGCAGACTCAACGAGCCTCCGCCACGCGGTCTTGATCGTATGACCCAAGCATGACTCAAAATGGACCCTCCTGGCACCCAAGACTACGCAAACGAGGGCACTCGGAGCGACTGGAGTGGTACGAACAACCGCCATCTAGAGGGCGACGAGGAGGACTCGACGGTCCTGTCGACGACGATCACCACACTCGCATTGGCTTCAGAACACGGTGACCCGGCCGATGACGACGGCGGCACGCCGCTCATCCTTCTCGTAGTGACCGGGCTCGCTGCGCTCACCACCGGAGTGCCGGTCCCGTGCGCCATCAGACGACGCCGCTCCGGTTCGTAATCACCAACCGAACACCAGCGATGGCCATGCTCCTACAGGGGTGCTGAGGCACCCCTTGCTTCTCTTCATCCCGGCCCAGTGTCGGGAAGGCGTATGTCAGCGCACTGCTCCCCTCCACCTCTATGAAGGATGGGGGCCGAGGAGTCCTGCGACGAGGCGGGGAGGGGGTCCCACACACCACCACACATGTAGGAGGAGACCCCTTCCGTCGCCGGCTGCAGCCGGCGCCACCTTCCCCTGCACGGGAAGGAACATCGCTGTGTGATCTCTCACCCCGGGCAGCCTCCGGCCTACTCGTGTTCTCCCAGGGCGATTGCGAACACCAGGGCGTCGGTGTCGGTGTGGGTGATCGTCACCTCAAAACCGGTGATGCCGAGCGTCTCGGCACGGCGGGCTGCGGTGCCGGTGACCCGGACCGTAGGCTTGCCGCCGCCGGTGATCTCGATGTCCTTCCACCGGATCTGCCGCCATCCGGTGCCCATCGACTTCATGACCGCCTCTTTGCCTGCAAAACGAGCAGCCAGGCGGCGTTCCGGCCGGGCATAACGGAAGGCGTAATCCCTCTCGTGGTCGGTGAAGCACCGCTCGGCGAAGCGCGGGTACCCGGCCAGCACCCGCCCCACCCGATCGATCTCCGCCAGGTCCACTCCGAGGCCGATGATCCGCATGTCTATTCGACCGTGACGCTCTTGGCGAGGTTCCGCGGCTGATCGATGTCGTGCCCGCGGTCGTCGGCCACGTAATACGCCAGCAACTGCAGCGGGATCGCCGACAACACCGGGCTCAGCAGGTCGGGGACCCGCGGGATCCGGATCACCTCGTCGGCATGTTTGGCGGCGACGGGATCATCGTCGTAGGCAACCGCGATCGTATGGGCGCCCCTGGCCTTGACCTCCTGCAGAGCCGAGACCGTCTTGTCGTAGACGGCGCCCTGGGTGAGCACGGTGATCACCGGCGTGCCCGCCGTCACCAGCGCCAGCGTGCCGTGTTTCAGTTCGCCGGCGGGCATCGCCTCGCTATGGATGTAGGAGATCTCCTTCATCTTCAGCGAACCCTCCATGGCGACGGCGTAGTCGATACCCCTGCCCAGGAAGTAGACGTCCTCATGGCCGTCGAACCCCTCGGCGAGCAAGGCGATGTCGCCGGACCGTTCGAGGACCTCCTCGGCCGCCGTCGGCAGGTGACGCAACCCCGCGATCAGGCCGGCCGATCGCTCGTCATCGAGCACTCCCAGCTCGCGGCCCATGCCGATCGTCAGCAGGTACTCGCCGATCAGCATCGCCAAGTAGGCCTTGGTGCTGGCCACCGCGATCTCAGGACCGGCCCTGGTATACAGCACGTCGTCGGAGATGCGGCTCAGCGTGCATCCGACCACGTTGGTGATCGCCAGCAACCGGGACCCCCGTTCCCTGGCGAGTTCGGCCGCAGCCAGGGTGTCGGCGGTCTCCCCCGACTGGCTGATGGCGATGGTCAGCGAATTAGGGTGGATGATCGGGTCCCGGTATCGCAGTTCGTGGGCATAGACCACATCCACCGGGATACGCAACAGGCGCTCGAAAATCTCCTTGCCGACCAGGCCGGCGTGGTAGGCGGTGCCGCAGGCGGTGATCCAGATCTTGTCGAGCGACCCGACAAACCCCTCCGGGAACTCGACCCCATCGAGAGCCACATCGGCTGTGCCGTGGATACGGCCCGACAGCGTCTCTGTGATCACATCCGGCTGCTCGAATATCTCCTTGATCATGAAGTGGGGATACCCACCACGCTCGGACTGCCCGGGGTCCCAGGTGATCTCGAGCATCTCCCGATCGACGGGGTCGCCGTCGAGCGTCTCGATGTGCGCCCCGTCGGCGGTCACGTCCACGATCTCACCGTTCTCTATGACCAGCACGTTGCGAGTCCGATGCAGGATCGCCGGGATATCGGAGGCCAGGAACGTCTCACCGTCACCTAGTCCGACGATCAGCGGGCTGATCATCCGCACCGCCACGATCCGGCCGGGCTCCCTGCGGCTCATGGCCACCAGGGCATACGCACCCTCGGCCCTCCGTACCGCTCGGCGGACCGCTTCGAGCAGATCGCCGTCGTACTCGTCACCGATCAGGTGGGCCAGCACCTCGGTGTCGGTGTCACTGGTGAAGGTGGAGCCGGCATCGCCGAGTTCCTCCTTCAGCGGCAGGAAGTTCTCGATGATCCCGTTGTGGACCACCGCTATGTCGCCTGCCGGGTCGGTGTGGGGGTGGGCGTTGAAGTCGGTCGGGGGCCCGTGGGTGGCCCAGCGGGTGTGGCCGATGCCGGTCTGCCCCGCAGGAGGTTCCTCGTCGAGGATCGCCACCAGCCTCTCGAGTTTGCCTTCGGCCTTGCGGATCGTGACGACGGATCCGTCGTGGACCGCCACCCCCGCCGAGTCGTAACCCCGGTATTCGAGCCGCTGCAAGCCGTCTATGAGGATCGGGGCAGCCTCGGAGGGCCCCACATATCCCATGATTCCGCACACGCGCACGTCTCCCTTCGTCGGGAGACCGGAGACGGCGAACGGGGCCGCGTCGACCCCATCTCACGCCGGTCCGGGCTCTGTCCCCGGGATCACTCCCGGGCTTTATCCCGCACCGTTACGACCGTGAGCGGCCGAGAGGGCATCCGCCGAATGCTCGATACTCCCTCTTCCTCGTCACCTCACCGCAGTGAGGCCAGGCGCTCTGCTCTATGCCGTCGGGTCTCCGATGATCTTGTCGGTTGGTCGGCCGTCCATCTGGAGCGGCTTCGCCCACCCTAACCGGGGTGCTGACTTCCGCCGGTGAGAGAGCCGAGTTCGCGGCGCACGATGATGACCAACTCATCGGCGATACCGGCGGCCTCCGGGGCGGACCGGGCCTCCACCATCACCCTGACCAGCGGTTCGGTACCGGACGCCCTCACCAGCACCCGGCCCTCGTCGCCGAGGCGTTTCTCCATCATCTTCACGGCGGCCCACAACTCGGATGCCTCCGGGAGGCGTTCCTTGACCCGCACCGACACGTTGCGGAGCACCTGAGGCAACTCCTCCATGACCCGCCGCAGTTCACTCAACGGGGAAGCGGTGGCAGCCACCACCTCCAACAGTCTCATGCCTGCCAGCAGGCCGTCACCGGTGGGCCGGCCACCGAAGATGATGTGGCCGCTCTGCTCGCCGCCCAACCCGGCGCCGATCCTTTGCATCTCCTCGAGCACATAGCGGTCGCCGACATCGGTCTCGATCACATCTACGCCCATCTTGCGCATCGCGATCCTGAAGCCGAGGTTGGACATCACCGTTGCGACGACCCTGTCGTCGGGGAGGCGATCCCTGCCCCGTAGATGGCGGGCCAGAATCGCCATGATGGCGTCGCCGTTGACCACGACCCCGTCCTCGTCCACGGCGATCAACCGATCGGCGTCACCGTCGAAGCAGAGGCCGATCCGCCCGTCGGCGACCCCGGCCAGGAACTCTGGATGGGTGGCCCCGCAGCCATCGTTGATGTTCATGCCGCCCGGTTCGACGGCATGGGCCGCCACATCGGCTCCGAGGCGTTCGAAAAGCATGGGGGCTGCCATGAAGGAAGCGCCGTTGGCGCAGTCGAGGGCCACCTCGAGGCCCCTGAGGCTGAACTCGGCCAGCGATGCGATCGAATCGACATACCGATCTACGGCGTTGTGTATCGCCACATGAATGCCCAGATCGGCCCCCGACAGGGGGGCGATCGGTGGCCCTTGCCGATAGCGGGCCTCGATGGCGGCTTCCTGGCCGTCGTCCAGTTTGGAGCCGTCGGGCCCAAAGAACTTGATGCCGTTGTCGGGGGCCGGATTGTGGCTGGCGCTGACCATCACCCCGAATGCGGCCCGCATGTCAACGGTGAAGTGAGAGACCGCCCCTACCGGGATGATGCCCAGGTCTACCGTGTCGAGGCCCGCCGCCTGGAACCCTGCGTGCACGGCGGCGGCCAGCATCTGGCCGGAACGACGGGTGTCCCTCCCGACGACGACGGTGCCGGGACGCCCCTCCCCCGCGGCGCGCGCCAACCCGAGCGCCATCTCGGGAGTGAGGTCGACGTTGGCTACCCCGCGCACCCCATCGGTGCCAAAAAGAGTCTTTCCGGTCATCCGATCCCTTCGGCCGGGGCCGGGCCGGAGTTCAGCGCTTCGTGAACTGCTCGGCGCGGCGGGCCTTCTTGAGGCCGTACTTCTTGCGCTCGACCACCCGGGCGTCCCGCCTCAGCATGCCGGCCTTCTTGAGGGTGGCCCGCAACTCCGGGTCCAGTGCCACCAATGCCCTGGCGATGCCCAGTCGCAGCGCATCGGACTGACCGGTGAGCCCGCCGCCCTCGAGGGAGGCGAACACGTCGTACCGGCCCTCGGCTCCGGCGATACGCATCGGCTCCAGCACCCGCAGGCGCTGGGCCATGCCGGGGAAGTAATCCTCGAGGGTGCGGCCGTTCAGAGACATGAGGCCGGTGCCGTCGTTGAACCGCACACGTACCACCGATGCCTTGCGCCGGCCGACGGTCTGGACGAGCGGCTTGGCCATCAGGACACGACCTTTCGGATATCGAACTCGAGCGGTTGCGGATTCTGTGCACCGTGAGGATGTTCGGGCCCGGCGTGCACCTTCATCTTCTTGATCATCGCCCGGCCGAGGCGCGTCTTGGGAAGCATGCCTCTCACAGCCTTCTCGATGATCCTCTCGGGGTGCTTCTCCCGCATCTCCTCGAGGGTCTGGCCGGTGAGGCCGCCTGGGTAACCGGAGTGCCGGAAGTACACCTTCTGTTCGGCCTTGGCGCCGGTGACCGCCACCTTCTCCGCATTGATGATGATGACGAAGTCACCGAGATCCATGTGGGGTGCGTAGGTGGGCTTGTGTTTGCCGCGAAGGATCTGGGCGACCTCTGAGGAGAGGCGGCCGAGCGGAATCCCTGTGGCATCCACGACCCACCAGGCATGCTCGATGTCGGAGGGTCGCGGCGTGAATGTCTTGTTGGTCCTCATGGGGGTACCTCTGCGCGGGCGATGCTGCACGGGGCAGCAGAACACGCCCACCCGGGGCGTGCGAGAGCACATCGTATCGGGCTTGATGCGCCTCCGCCAATCGTGATGGCTACCATCGCGCCGATCTGCAGACCGTCCGGGAGGAGCTCGCATGAGACTCGACTGGGGGCGGTATCTGGCCGCCGTCCGCGCCGACGGCGAGCGACTCGCCGCGGCAGTCGGGGACCACATGAACGACCCCGTCCCCTGGTGCCCTGGTTGGGTGGGGCGCGACGTGGTCGGCCACACCGGCATGGTCCACCGCCACAAGGAGGCGATCGTGGCCGGGTTGTTGCAGGAGAACCCCGGCCTGGCCGATGTGCCCTCCGGCGACGCCACTCTGCTCACCTGGTACCTGGAGGGCCTGGACCGGCTGCTGGCGACACTCGGGGAGGCCGACCCTGCCGCCCGGGTCTTCACGTGGTACGGCACCGACCCGACGGTGGGGTTCTGGATCCGTCGCATGGCCCACGAGACCGCCGTGCACCGGGCCGACGCCGAGAGCACGGCAGGCCCGATCACGCCGCTCGACCCGGACCTGGCGGCCGACGGGGTGGACGAGGTGCTCGGCCCGATCATGTGCGCATACACGACCGATCCCGGGTGGGAGTTCGAGGCAGACGGACGGGTGGTCGAACTCCGGATGGCCGACACCGGGGACGTCCGCCGCCTCACCCTCGGCACCGGGAAACCCGGGCCGGGGTGGCTCTTCGAAGAGGGCCCCGGCGATGGGCCCCGGGCCGTGATCACGGCGGACGCCTCGGACCTCGACCTGTGGTCGTGGGGGCGGGCCACCGCGGATGTGCTGACCGTGGAGGGAGATCCGGCACTCGTCGAGATGATCCGTTCCGTCGCCGCCGAGGTCACCGTATGACCCGGCCATCGGCCCTGGTCTCCCCAATCCGCGCCGCTGCGCCGACCTGGCCGATGCCACGATCAGCCTGGCGCAGGACGCGATCGACCTCATCGACGAGATGTCGATCGCCGACTTTGCGGCCCTCGGCGAGAGCGGCGAGATGCCGGAGGGACTAGAGGTGATCGAGGCACTCGGAAGGCAACTCGAAGAACGGGCCGTCGAACTGGGATGCAGAGACGAAGAGGTTCTCCAACTCACTTGCGATCGCATCGGCGACCTCAAGGCCGATGGCGATTTCGGCAAGTTGATGCTCGCCGATCTTGCCGCTGATTGCTGATCGGGGCGGTCCGGCCGACTGAGGCTCCGACCGGTTGTTCCGCAACGAACATCCGCGACGATCCGGCGGCAGACACAGAACCCATCTAGGGACACGACCCCCGGCGCCTAGCACCGGGGGTCGTCTTTGTCACGCCTGCCTGCACGACTCCGGCACCCCGATGACCACGGCAGGAGCCTCCTCCGGTTCGCCCTCGACCGTGCGGATGCCCGGGTTGGCGGCGTAGCCGTGGAAG
>CBDUUY010000118.1:0-7070 GCA_965370535.1 uncultured bacterium | reverse complement strand
ATCCACGAATTCGTGGAGAGCCTTCCCAACGGATACGACACGGCGGTGGGCGAGCGCGGCTACCGCCTGTCGGGCGGGGAGAAGCAGCGTGTGGCGATCGCCAGGGTGATCCTCAAGGATCCGAGCATCCTGATTCTGGATGAGGCGACCGCTCACCTGGACGCTCGCTCGGAGGCGCTGATCCAGGAGGCATTGGAGCGGGTGATGGAGGGACGCACCTCGATCGTGATCGCCCACCGGCTCTCTACGGTGCTGGCCGCCGACCGGATCCTGGTGCTGGACGAGGGCCGTCTGGTCGAGCAGGGCACCCACACCGAGCTGATGGATCTGGGCGGCCTGTACTCCAGGCTCTACGAAACCCAGTTTCGGGCCGCTGCCTCAGGGGTATAGATCCCGCCTCCGGCGGTAGAGTCCCGGGGTGCTGCGCCTGCGGATCGCCATGTTCACCGGCCGCCTGGCCGGGCGGATCAGTCAGCTGTTCGGCCGGGGTGGCTCGGCCGTGCCCGGCCTGGTGGCGGAACGCCTCGACCCCCGGCTGATAGAGAAGCTGGCCGGGCCGATCCCGCGCATCGTCGTCGTCACCGGGACCAACGGGAAGACCACCACCACCAAACTGCTGGTGGGGATTCTCGAGGCGTCGGGAATCCGGGTGGTGAGCAACCCGACCGGCTCGAACCTGGCCAGAGGCATCGCCACCCGGCTGATCCAGGTGGCGTCGTGGAGAGGGGCAATCGATGCCGACCTGGCCGTGTTCGAGATAGATGAGGCGGCGGTCAGGGGCCTGGGACCTCTGCTGCGACCCTCGGTGACTGTGGTCACCAACCTGGCCCGTGACCAACTGGATCGTTACGGGGAACTCAACACGACCGCTGCTCACATCGGTGCGGCGCTCGACTACACCGCGACGGCCGTGCTGAACGCCGACGACCCGATGGTGGCGGGTCTGGCCGGTCTGGCGGAGGAGGATGTGTTCTTCGGTGGTGCGGATGATGTGCGGGGGGCCATGCCGGATGATCGAAGCCTCTACGGCGACGAAGCAGGCGGGCGGGCCGGCCCATCGGCCGATCTGCTGGTCACCTCCGCAGAGCCGGCAGGTGACGGCCAGACCGTACGGCTCGACGATGGCAGCGAGCAGATCGACATCGACCTGCAGTTGCCCGGTGTCTACAACGCATACAACGCCGCCGCCGCCCTGTTGGCCTCTCAGGTACTGGACGTGGAGACCGCCGTCGCCGTCGGGGCCGTTGCGGCGGTCGCCCCCGCGTGGGGGCGGGGACAGGTGATCGAGTACCGGGGATGCAGGGTGAAGCTGCTGCTCGTCAAGAACCCGGCCGGTCTCAACCAGGCGATCCGGCTCCTGTGCGGGCTGGCCCCGGGCACGGCGGTGATGATCGCCATCAACGACAACATCGCCGATGGGAGGGACGTGTCGTGGCTGTGGGATGCCAGGGTGGAGGACCTGGCTCCGACCGGCCACCGCCTTGTGACTTCGGGGATTCGCGCCCTGGACATGGCGGTCCGTCTCAAGTACGCCGGAATCGAAGCTGATTGGTCCGACCCCGAATTCGGGCCTGCTCTGGAGCGGTTCGTGGATGGGATCCCGGAGGGGGAGACCGCCTACATCGTCCCCACCTACACAGCCATGCTCGACCTGCAGCGGCTGCTGCTGCCGGACACACATCGCAGGGAGGCGTGGATGTGAACGGCCTCACCATCGCCCACCTGTACCCGGAAGCCATGAACATCTACGGGGACACCGGCAACGTGATTGCACTGTCCCGGCGGCTGGAGTGGCGGGACCTGGAGGTCAGAGTCGACCGGGTGCGCGTGGGCGAACCCTATGACTTCACGGCGGCAGACATCGTGGTAGCGGGTGGGGGTGAGGATCTCTCACAGTTGCAGGTGGCTGGGGACCTTCAACGGCGGGCGCAGGGGATCCGGGAAGCGGTCGAATCCGGCACGGTGTTCCTCACCATCTGCGGCACCTACCAGTTGTTCGGGCACCGGTTCATCACCCACGACGGCGAGGAGATCCCCGGGATCGGGGTCTTCGACCTGGAGACACGCGGCGGGCCGAAGCGGATGATCGGCAACATCGTGCTGGACACCCGGTGGGGGGAACTGGTCGGGTTCGAGAACCACAGTGGCAGGACCTTCCTCGCGGCCGGCCAGGAGCCGCTGGGCATGGTGAGCAAGGGTTACGGCAACAACGATCGCACCGCTGAGGAGGGGGCGGTGACCGCCAACGCCTTCGGCACCTACCTGCACGGGTCGCTGCTGCCCAAGAACCCCGGCTTTGCAGACGAGTTGATCCTGCGGGCGATGCAGAGGCGTCACGGTGGCGACGTGCAACTCCGGGCTCTCGACGACGACCTGGAACGCCGGGCGGCCGCCGCAGCGGCGAAGCGGGGCTAGCTCTACCCCGGGGAGTCAGGCCGAACGGAGGAGGGGGGCGAGTTCCTCGGCGATTTGGTGGATCTGCTCCTCCAGGGCCGAGAACGATCTATTCGGGAAGTAGCTGCGAGCGACGAATTCGAATGGCACACCCGCCGCCTCTCTGATCTCGAGGATGCGGGCTGCCACCTGCTCGGCGGTGCCGACCATCACGTTGGAGCGCAGGGCCTGCTCGGTGGCAGCGTCCATCGGCGGCGGAGCCGGGACCGGGCCGGGCGGGCGGGAGGCCGATGCTTCCATGTCGGAGTACTTCCAGGTCATCAACCGTACGGATTCCCGGATCTCCTCCCATCCCCGGTGCGGGTCGTCACACAGGTGGACGATCCCGTAATGGGCCCAGGAGAAGTCGGTGGTGATTCCCGCCGCTTCCCGTTCCGCCCGTGCGACGGCGACCTGCTCGGCGAACCGATCGGGGGTGGCATTCGAGAAGAACCCATCGGCGAGCCGGGCGGCCCTGCGGACGGCGGCATCGGCGCCGCCGCCGATCCATATGGGGATCGGATGTTCGGGTGTGGGGCGGATCGCGACGGGGGCGACGGCATGCTGCGGCCCTTCCCGGGAGATCGGCCGGCCCGACCAGGCCTGGGGGAGGATCGAGAGGATCTCCGTCATCGACGCGCCCCGCTTGCGCCGATCTGATCCGAAGGCGTCGAACTCGGTCTGGGACCAGCCCAGTCCCAGCCCCAGGATCAACCTGCCACCGGAGAGCAGGGATACGGTGGCAGCGTCTTCGGCCAGCCGCAGAGGGTCGTGGAGCGGGGCCAGCAGCACTCCGGTCCCGATTCTGATGCGTTCGGTGCGGGCGGCGATGGCGGCGCTGGTCACCAGCAGCGACGGCATGTAGCCGTCGTCCACGAAGTGGTGCTCGGTGGTCCAGATGGAATCGAGGCCCACCCGGTCGGCGAGTGCCGCCAACTCCAATGCCTCGCGGTAGATGTCCCCCCAGCCGCGGCGGTCACCCGGAGAGATCTGGCAGGAGACGAGTCCGTAGCCGATCCTCATTGAGATTTGGCAAGGAACTCCTCGGCCGCCCTGTCGGGGTCATCGACGCCGATGGCGAACTCGAGGCCCTCAGCCGAGGAACGGAGAAGGTACACCGCATCGATGTTGATCCCGGCATCCGCCAGTTGCCTGGCCATGGTGGCGAGGGCACCCGGGCGATGGGGGAGTGTGGTGACCTCGATGCGGCGCTCCTCAAAGGCCATGCCTGCTTTGCGGAGCACCGAGCGTGTGGTGACCTGGTCGTCCACCATCAGGCGCACCACACCGGTCTCCCCGACGCCGAAGGCGGCGAGCGCTTCGATGTTGATCCCGGCCGAGGCGATCTGCTCGGTGAGGGTGGCCAGCATCCCGGGTCGATTGGTGAGGTGCACCGTAAATTCGGTCATGCCCTGATGCTACGCCACCGGAGCGGGGAGTAGCGTGTCCTCTGTGCGAAACCTTTCCAGTCTGATGATGGTGATCACGTTGTTCGGCGGAGCATGCGGGTCCGATGGGCCACCCTCGGAAGCGGGGGGATGCGCCGATGTGGTCGGGGTGAACGTGGTGCGGTCCGGTGCAGGCACCTACACCTTCGATGTCACGGTGCGGTCGGCGGACACGGGTTGGGACAAGTACGCCGACCAATGGTAAGTTGCCGCTGCCGACGGCTCGGTCCTGGGCATCAGGCTCCTGGCCCATCCCCACGTGGACGAGCAGCCGTTCACCCGTTCGCAATCGGGCATTGTGATACCCGACGAGATCGCCCGGGTGATCGTCAGGGCCCGGGATTCGGTGGAAGGGTTTTGCGGGGCCGTCATCGAAGTCGAGGTTCCCCGATGACCGCAGGCCGCCATCCGGTGAAGGTGGGGGACGAGTGGGTCGAGGTACCCGTCGCCGTCATGGGGAACGAGTCGTTGGTGGTGCCGGTGGTGGCCGCTCTGGTGTTCGCCGACGATGCCCGCGACCGCATCCTGGTGCAGCGTCGGGACAAGCGGGATGCAGTTCGGGGCCGGTGGGAGATCCCGATGGGACGCTGGCGGGCGGGGGAGAGCCCCGGGGAGGCACTGACCCGCGAAGTCGAAGAGGAGACCGGACTGCGGGTGACCGGGGTGGACGCACCTGCTGTGCGTCACGAGGCCGCTCCGGGCCGGCCGTTTCTGGCGCTGCAGCCGTTGACGGTGACCATCGGGGTGGAGGGGGCCTACCCGGCGCTGCACCTGTGTTTCTCCTGCGTGGCCGAGGGAGAGCCACGAGCGCTGCCGGGGGAGACGGCCGACCCAAAATGGGTGGCGGTGGCGGATCTGGCCGGGATGCTCGAGGACCCCGAGGCCTTCACGGGGCCTGCGCTGGCGATCCTGACGACCTGGCTGGCCGGTGAACTGAGCAGTGGCGCGTCCCGATCGGGCGCCTCCTAGTCGGTTGAGGCCAGGAAGGCGGCGATGGCGGCGCCTACCTCCTCACCTGCGTCCTCCTGGAGGAAGTGGCCCGCCTCCTGGATGGTCTCGAGGTCACCGGCGCCGGGGATGTGGCCTGCCATTCGCCGGCCGACGCCGACGGAGAAGATCGGATCTGCGGTGGAGAAGAGCACCTGGGCAGGGCGATCCCACGACCCGAGTGCCGCCAGCACCTCGCTCATCTCGGCGGCTCCCGGATCATCGGAAGTCATTGGGACGATCAGAGGGAAGCGGTGGGCGCCCACCCGGTACTCCGGTCCGGGGAATGGGGCCTCATACGCGGCGATCACCTCATCCGGCCACGGCCGGGTCATCGAGCGCCGCATGACCGCCCCCACCGGGAGGTCGTCCGCCTTCTCGACGAACGTTCTCCAGGCCTCAAACCCCTCCGACGGGGGCCCTTGCCCTGTGAACAGGGCGGTGTTCAGAATCGATAGCCGGGTGAAACGTCCGGGGCCCTCGACGGCCAACCGCAGGCCGATGGGCCCGCCCCAGTCCTGGACGACAGCAGTGGCGCCTTCGAGACCGAGGTGCTCTGCGATCGCAGCCATGGCAGCCACATGCCGGTCGTAGGTGTAGAAGGCGGGGTCTACCGGCTTGTCGGAGCGGCCGAACCCCGGCAGATCGGCCGCCACCACCCGGTAGCCGGCTTCGATCAGGACCGCGGCCACCTTCCGGTAGAGATAGGACCAGGTGGGCTCACCGTGGAAGAGCATCACCGGCGCGCCCCGCCCCTCATCCAGGTAGTGGAGACGGAGTCCGTCCCATTCGAGGTAGTTGGGTTGGTGGGGGAGCAGGCCCTCGAAACGATCGTCTGGTGTGCGGAGCGCCTCGACGGTCACTCGGTGTCTTGTTCGGGTTCGGTGCGGCTCTGGGTGGGCACCACCAGCACGGGGCGCTGCAGGTCTCGTATCACCCTGGCCGAGACGCTTTCCCAATCGTCGAAGAGTTGCTTGGTGGCACCCACGACCACGAGATCGGCATCCATGACATCGGCCTGGGCGATGATCGTGGCGGCGGGGTCTTCGCCCTCCACATAACGCACTGTCGGTGTCAAACCTCTGGACTCCAGTGCCGCCAGGACGGGTTTGGTGATGCGGTGGCCCCGTTCGGACACATACCGCTCGATCACCGCGTCTTCCTCTTCGGTCCAGTCGGGGGATTCGTCCGTGAGCGGGTGCCAATGCTCGGAGCGAATGGTGTCGAGGAATGATCGGGGCACCTCGATGACCGTGATCACGGCGACCTCCGAATCGTCGCCTGCCAGGAGGGCGGCGAACTCGGCGACCGGTTCTGGGCTGAGGACCCCGGCGGTGGCGATCAGCATGCGCACGGACCACAGGATATCGGGTGAGCACGGAGTACGCTCTCGCGGCCGGGGAGGTGGAGATGGAACGCACCGTGTCGAACGAGATTCTCAACAAGGTCCTCTGGAAGATTCCCAACGTGCTGTGCCTGGTGGGCAGCAGAGCCGGGGACGAGTGGAATGCGATGACCACATCGTGGGTGACCCAGGTGTCGATGGAGCCGGTGCTGGTGGCCGTCGGAATCGACAAGAAGTCGGTCACCCACCGGCTGATCACTGAAGGCGGTTCCTTCTCGATCAACCTCTGGTCGAGAGAGGACACCCGTGCTCTCGTGAAGTTCTCGAAGCCCGCCGTCAAGGAGGGCATGATGCTCAACGGCAGGGCCATCCGCGAAGGCGCCACCGGAGTCCCGATCTTCGAGGCGGCCGTTGCCTATCTGGATTGCCGGCTGTGGCAGGCGGTCGACTGCGGCACCCACACTCTGATGCTCGGCGAGGTGGTCGATTGCGGATTCAGCGGGGACGAGGAAGCGGGGGTGGCTCGCATGGAGGACACCCGCATGAAATACGGGGGCGTGCGCCGGGGCGGCCACTGATCGTTTGATCGTTCGTTCGTCGCTGATTTGATGGCCGGGTCTCCCGCCGGACGGCAGCGGCCTTTGGATCTCCGCAGGCTGCCGGGTCGGGTGACCGTTCGACTGGTACACCACTGATCCGTAGATGGGAGTGCCTTGGTTTGCTCCCCTCCCTGATCTCTCGCGGTTTGTGCCCGACGGATCAGTCAACTGGCCCGCTGTGGACCGGGTTCCTCTTGTTCTCACCCCTGAAGACTCGCGGCGGAATTGGGGTTGGGTCGTGTCTGTCTGGGGGTGGTG
>CBDUUY010000117.1:0-7082 GCA_965370535.1 uncultured bacterium | reverse complement strand
ACCGTCTGGCAGCCTGCTCCCGGCACTACCTGGCAGTGGCAGTTGACCGGAGACATCGACACTTCCTTCGATGTCGCCATGTACGACGTCGACCTCTTCGATACCCCCGAATTGGTGATCGACGAATTGCATGCCGATGGCAGGGCTGTGGTCTGCTACTTCTCGGCGGGTGCGTGGGAGGACTGGCGCCCGGATGCCGATGACTTCCCAGGGGAGGTGCTGGGTGACGACAACGGGTGGGAGGGCGAGCGCTGGCTGGATATTCGCCGGCTCGACGTGCTGCGTCCGATCATGGCGGCCCGTCTGGACCTCGCCGCGGCGAAGGGTTGCGACGGGGTGGAACCAGACAATGTGGACGGCTACACCAATACCACGGGCTTCCCGCTGTCCGGCGCCGATCAGTTGGCGTTCAACACCTGGCTGGCCAGGGCGGCGCACCGCCGGGGCCTATCGGTTGGGCTCAAGAACGACCTCGATCAGATCCCGGCCCTGGTGGATCACTTCGACTGGGCACTCGACGAGCAGTGTTTCCAATACGACGAATGCGACCTGTTGACGCCGTTCGTCGATGCCGGGAAGGCCGTGTTCGGTGTCGAGTACCGGGGCAAGACAAGCGACTTCTGCCCCGAGGCGAACAGCATGGGCTTCTCGTGGCTGCGCAAGCGCCTCAACCTGGGTCCCTCGGTCGACGCCTGCTGAAGTCCGGTAGTTCGGTAGTTCGGTAGTTCGGTAGTTCGGTAGTTCAGTCGTCGTCGGCGGTACTCCTGGCTCCAGCGACGATGGTGATGCCGATGGCGATGAGCACGACCGGCCACAGTCGGATGGGGCGAACATCCCAGATGTCCATCACATCGAGCAGGTAGGCAGCACCGAAAACGACGAACACGAGACCGAACACGAAGGTCCCCAGATGTTCCCTCACCGCCTCACCTCCACTTTGCCGATCGCTACCTCGAGATCGAGCACCAGTCTCCCGTCTCCTTCTTCGGTGAATTCCACATCGGCACCCAACCCTGCGCTGCGCTCGTCGAGCACCCGAACTTCACCAATACCACTGGTGGCGGTCACGGAGAGGGCCACGTCGTCGGGCACTATCACGATGAGTTCGCCGATGGCGACGCTGGCAGTGATGGTGTGCCCATCGAGGTCGGCGGCGCCACGCAGGTCAACCGTCATGGATCCGATGCCCCACCGGTATTCGTCGTCGACTTCGGCGACCGGGCGGTGGCGTTCCTCGCCGATGCCCGCGTTCAGGGGGATATCGACCAGCACCTCGATGGCGCCGGACATCGCCATGACGACGGCGAGGACCACACCGAAGGCGATCAGTCCGCCGTGGGAGCCACTGCGGGCACCCAGCATGAGGGCGACCCCTACCACCATGAGGGCACCGGCCAGCAGGCCGCGCCAGGGGACGTCGCCCCAATCGGCTGCCTCTATCAGCCAGGCGATTCCGATCATCACGAGGATGGCGCCGGCGACGATCTGGCCGAGGTTGAGGCGGCCGGGGCTCTGATCCGGAGAGGATGGCTCCATGGACGGTGATGCCGGGGTGAGGTCGTCGGTCATCGTCTTGCCCCGTAGAACAGCAATCCTGCCCCGGCGGCGATCACGGCGATCGGCCAGAACACATGGGCGAAGGAGGGGATCGCCCACTTGAGCAGCAGTGAGGCGCCGATCACGATCAGGACGATGCCGACGACGATACGCGGTCCCATCGAGGCCATCGGGCGATCGACTGCCACCCGACCGGGATCGGATTCGGCGGCGGCATCCGGGTGTGGCTCCTCGGGGATGATGACCCAGCCGATGATGTACGCCAGGATCCCGACACCGGTGATGGCGAGCACCACGATGACGAGGCGGACGAGCACAGGATCGATCTTCAGGTAGTCGCCGAGGCCGCCGGCGATCCCGGCGATCATGCGGTCGTTACGACTGCGGTAGAGCCGGGCGGGTTTGGTATGGGGTGGTGTTGTCATGTCCACCCCAAGGTATCGGTTCTGTCGGGAGCCGGCATCCCCCGGGGGAGGGATTTGTGCCCTGCCCAGGAGGGGGATCGGTGTCATCGCCGACGCATTCCGGTCGGCCCGGCTCGGGGATGATGCGGGCCAACGACTGAGCCCCACCGAAGTGGGGCCCGGCCGATCTTTGAGAGGGTGCCGTTAGGAGACGACGAAAGCGATCTTGCAGGTGGCGTTGTAGCGGATGACCTTGCCATCTTCCACCTTGGCGGTGAAGGTGACTACCTCGACGCCGGTGATGCCCTTGAGGGTCTCGGCCGACTTGGAGACGGCCTGTGCAACGGCGTCCTCCCATGATTCCTCGGATACGCCGATGATCTCGATGATCTTGACGGCGCCCTTATCGATGTAGGCCATGTTGGTTCCTTCCTGTGGAGGCCGTTCCGAATCGTAGGCGGCACGGGCATGCCGCGTGGAAGTCGGACGATGCGTCGGGTGGTGCCGTCTGGCCCGAAGAGGTGGTCGTATTGGTGGAGGGTGTGGCGGTCGGGCGTGCCTGATAGTCATGCCCCGGGGGCGCTGGTTCGATGGGGTGAGGTCAGGTGATGCCGTCTGGCCTGAAGAGGTGGTCGTATTGGTGGAGGGCGTAGCGGTCGGTCATGCCTGATACGTAGTCGATGACCTGAGTGATCGTGTCGGCCTCGTCCTGGCGGTAGGTGGAGGGGATCTCGCCGGGGTGTTCGCGGTAGTGATCCACCAGGCTGCGAATGACGGTTATCGCCTTGCGGCGCTGGCCCTCGGCCTCGGGGCGCAGGTAGACCCGTTCGAACATGAAATCACGGATCTGGTTCATGGCCTCCAGGATGTTGTCGTCCATGGCTATTCGCCCCAACCTGTGGGATTCCTGGATGACTGCGCCGATCATGGTGGCGATCCACTCGCTGCCCGGTTCGCCGAACACGTCGAGTGCCGGCAGATCCCCGACGGTTATCACCCCGGCCCGCACGGCGTCCTCGACGTCGTGGCTGAGGTAGGCGATCCGGTCGGCGAACCGGCAGATGTACCCCTCCGGGGTGCCGGGAGGCGGGTCGATCTTCCATGAGTGGGCCCGAATCCCGTCGAGCACCTGCTCGGTCAGGTTCAGTGGTTCGAGCACCCGGTAGATCCGCACGCTCTGGGCGGCATGGTGCCACTCGCCATCGACGTAGGGGGTGAGGGCGTCCTCCCCGGTGTGCCCGAATGGGGAGTGGCCGACATCGTGGCCCAGGCAGATCGCTTCGGTGAAGGCCTCATTGAGTCCCAGCGCCACCGCCATCGCCCGCCCGATCTGGGTGACCTGCAGGGTGTGGGTCAGCCTGGTGACGAAGTGGTCCCCGTCGGGGTTCATGAACACCTGGGTCTTGTGCTTCAGGCGCCGGAACGCCTTCGAGTGGAGGATGCGGTCCCGATCGCGCTCGAAGGCAGTCCGGAACGGGTCGGGGTCCTCCTCGATCTGCCGGGTGGCGGTGATGCTGCGGGTGGCAGCCGGGGCGAGGGCGGACTCGGCATCCTCCCGTTCATCCCGGCGGACTACGAAGAACCGGCTCAAAAGATGCTGATGTCTACCTGCAACTGGCGGAGCAGGAACACCACGAACCCGGACACCACTCCGATGACCAGCAGCCACAGGGCCTGCTGCCAACGTTTGGAGCCGAGGAACGACATGAGAGGACTGGGCTCGGGCTCTCCGCTGATGATCCGGCGTCGCAACCTGGCAGAGACCGTATCCACCAGCAGCACCGCCCCGATCATCAGGAACAGGACCGTGCCCGCTCTGGCAAAGTCTCGGAACACCAACTGAGATACGAGTTCGGCGCCGATGCCGCCGGCACCGACCACACCCAGCACAGCGGAGGCGCGGATGTTGATCTCGAATCGGTATAGCCAGTAGGCGACGATCGTCGGCATCACCTGGGGAATGACGGCGAAGCGGACTCTGGCAATGTGCCCTCCACCGACCGCGGCGACCGCTTCGACGGGGCCTTCGTCGATGCCCTCGACCACCTCAGACGACAGCTTGCCGAGTGTGCCGATCGAGTGAATCCCCAGTGCCAGCGTCCCGGTCCAGGCCCCGAGGCCGGTGATCGGGATCAGCAGCATTGCCACCAGCAATTCGGGGACGGCCCTGATGGCGTTGAGAACCTGGCGGATGCCGGTGTTGACCCACGTCGGAGTCATGTTCTTGGCGGCCAGGAATGCCAGCGGGAACGAGAAGGTAGCCCCGATGATCGTCCCGACCCATGCGATGAAGATCGATTCCATGATCTTGGGCATGGCTCGCTGCACGGCTTGGGGGCTCAGGTCGGGTGGGGCGAGGCGATGCACGATGTTCCAGATGTCGAACCAGAAGAAGTCGGGATTCCAGATGTTTATCACGGACATCAGCAGCACGACGGCTGCGGCGCCGAGAGCGAAGTTCAGTCGGTGTGAGAGCCAGGCGACTATGAGGGCGGCCAGACCGGCGACGACCAGAATCCAGGGATTCCACGAGAAGTTCAGGTTCCAGTCGGGGATGCTCCGGAGCGGGTTCATCGAACCCCAGTCCAGGTTCAGCCCGATGGCCGACCATATGAACGGGATCAGGATGATGAAGAAGATCGCCAATCGGAACAGGCGGGGACCCAGTGGCTGGTCGGGGCGCTCGATCTTCTCCTGGACTATGCCGAGGTCCGGGACGGTCATACCAGTCGCCTCCTCAACGCAATGCTGACCTGTTCGATGAGGAACACGATCACGAAGATGATGATCACGATCGCCATCACCCGGTCGAAGCGGAAGAACGCACGCTGGGCTTCGAGCACCCTGCCGATGCCACCGGCGCCGACGATGCCCAGGACCACCGAGGCGCGAATGTTGATCTCAAAGATGTACAGGGCGTATGCGATGTAGTTGGGCAGCACCTGGGGCCAGACGGCGGTCTTCATGGCGGGCCAGTGGTGCGATCCCGTGGCCCGGGAGGCCTCGATGGGCCTCGGGTCCACGGCGTCGATCGTCTCGGATAGCAGCTTGGCCATGATGGCCAGCGAGAAGAAGATCAGCGCCAGGGTCCCTGCGAATGGGCCGATCCCGACCGATGCGGCAAAGATCATCGCCCAGAACAGATCGGGAATGGTGCGGACCACGTTCATGATCGCCTTGTTGAGCCAGTAGTCATTGCCGCGGATGGCGGTCATCTTTGAGGCTCTGAAGGCGAGGGGGATGGCCAATGTGACGCCGGTAAAGCAGGCGATGATGGCGATGCGGAACGTCTCCATCAGTGGATTGGCGCGCAGCTCCGAACCCCAGTCCCACGATGGCACCCACCACCAGTCGCCGGTCCCGATCGCCCACGCGAAGTCGGGAGGCCACATCATCTTGGCGATGGTGTCCAGGTTCGTGAAGTTGCGGATCAGGCCGGGGATGGTGAACCCCACCTGGGCCATCGCGTACAGGGTCATGAAGGCGACGATCGAGACAGAGGCCAGGCTGTTGAGCCCCGTCATGGCGCTCAGCAGGGAGGCGCCGCCGACGAAGCCGACCGACACGCCGATGACCGCATAGGTCCCGGTACCGAAGGCGATCGGATCGCGAACCACCGCCTCCAGCGGTTCCAACACCCCGTAGGCGACGGCGACCGGCAGGGCGAGCATGCTCGCCCCCGCCCAGATCAGGACGACGGTGGAGGCCCTGGATGGGGAGGAGGTCTTGCGCCACACGACCGCAGCCACTCCCGCCCCGGCCGGCAGCCAGATGGATCCCATGATCAGTGACAGGTTGGGGGTGAGCGCCTCGGGCGCTCCGGGGAGGAACAGATTGACGAGCACGGTTGACGCCATCGCCCCGCCGATCAGCAGGGCCATGTCGATGGGGTCGGGCGTCTCTCCGGTGAAGCGCAGGGCAAGGATCAGCGAGGTGCCGCCGATGACTCCCCAGATCACGCCACCGAGGAGGTCGCCAACAAATCCGCCGATGAGAAACCCGACGGAGGTGATGACCAGCGCAGGCAGCAGAGTGGTGGTTCGTCGGGGTGCCTCAGGGCGTACCTGGGCGGGGGCGGTCACAGTTCTGCGCCCTCTTTGAGGTCGTCCGGCGTGACGGCCCGTCCGTAGATCCCCCGGAAGGTCTCATCGTCCACGTCGGCGATGTCACCGTCGTACACCATCATCCCATCGCGGAGGCCGATGAGCCGCTTCCCGTAGGAACGGGCCAGGTCGAGGAAGTGGAGGTTGATGATGGTGGTGATGTCGAGATCGCGGTTGATCCGCCGCAGGTCCTGCATGATGGTGTGCGAGGTGACCGGGTCGACCGATGCCACCGGCTCGTCGGCCAGCAGGATCTGCGGTTGCTGGGCGAGTGCCCTGGCGATGCCGACCCTCTGCTGCTGGCCCCCGGAGAGATTGGAGGCCCTGATATAGGTCTTCTCGACGATCTCGACCCGCTCCAGCGACTGGAGGGCGATCTCCTTGTCGGCGGCGGGCCAGAGGCCCAGCATCGAACGCCAGCGGGGCACCTTGGAGAGCCGGCCCATCAGGACGTTGTTGATCACGGTGGTCCGGTACACCAGGTTGAAGGTCTGGAAGATCATGCCGATGCCACCGCGAAGCTCCCGGAGGGTGGACTCCGAGGCACCCCGAACCTCGGTGCCGTTGACCCGCACCGATCCGGCGGTGATGGGGACGAAGCCGTTGATGGCGCGTAGCAGAGTGGACTTGCCTGCTCCGGAGAGGCCGACGATGACCACCAACTCGCCTCGCTCGATAGTCAGCGAGACATTGTTGAGGGCCTTGAGCCCGCCCGGGTATGTGACATCGACGTTCTCGAATTCGATCATGGTCCCTCGTCCGTTGGCAGCGAGGGAGCGGGACCGATTCCCAACTCCCATTCGGCAGGCTATCAGGCCTGCGGGTGGCTCTGCCGGGGCCAGAAGTCCCAATTTGTATGGGTCCAAATAGGCGGGGGGTTGGGCGCGGGTGGGGCCGCCCCCGAGGGCGGCCCCACGACAGGCTAATTGTCCCCGTATAAAAGCAAACGAACCCCAACAAAAAGATCGCGGCGATAAACGGCGGCTTCTTCTTCGATCAATATGGCCGGAAGTTGCCG
>CBDUUY010000116.1:0-7140 GCA_965370535.1 uncultured bacterium | reverse complement strand
CACCACCACATCGCAGTCGAGGGCCAGTTCCCTGTTGTTGGTGAGTATGTCCTTGCAGATGACCCTGGGGCCGTCATCGGTGGCCTCGACCTCGGGTGGGGAATCCTTGTCGAACCTGATGAAGACGGTTCCCTCCTGGCGAGCCTTCTCATAGAGCAACTCGAATTTGCCGTAGGTGCGGATGTCCCTGGTCAGGTGGTACTGATGGATATCCGGAGACCTGTCCTTTGCCAATTGGGAGGTGTGGACCGCCACGTTGCAGCAGTACCGCGAGCAGTAGGTGTGGCCCAGTTCCGGGTCCTCGGTTCGGCTGCCGACGCAGTAGATATAGGCGACGGTACGGATCTCCCGGCCCCGGTACTCGAGTTTGCCCTCGCCGTGATCGAGGATCTCCTTGAACTGGGAGAGGGTCAGCACTCCGGGGCTCCCATAGCCGTAGTGGCCTTCGGGAGGCTCGAAGAGGTCGAACCCGGTGGCGACGATGATGGCTCCGACGTTCAGCGAGATGGCTTCGTCTCGCACCTGGAGGGTCACGTCGAAGTCCCCGACACTCCCGGACTTGTGGAGCAACTCCGCCGAGGTGTAGATGGTGATGTTGTCCCGTAGGGAAATCTCGGCGGAGAGTCGATCGATCAAATCCCCGCCGTGGGTGGCGTGCGGGTACATCGCCCCGAAGCCGGCCACCCATCCGCCCACCCGGCCCGCCTTCTCTGCCACGTAGACCGAGATACCCAGGTCCGACAGGGCCAGCGCCGCCCGCAGGCCGGCGATCCCCGCCCCGATCACCAGGGCCCGGGGCACCGTCTCGATGCGGATCTTGTCAAAGGACTCGGTGAGGCGGGCCTTGGCGATCCCGGCCCGGACCATCCCGACCGCCTTCTCTGTGGCGAGGTCGGGAAGGTCGGTGTGTGCCCATGAGCATTGCTCACGCAGGTTCACCTGCACGTAGGTGTAGGGATTGAGTTCGGCTCGTTCGGCTACCCCCCGGAAGGTCATCTGATGCAGGGTGGGCGAGCACGATGCCACCACGATGCCGTCGAGGTCGCGGTCCTGAATGTCGTCGATTATCTCCTGCTGGGCGGCGTCCGAGCAGGCGAACATGGTGGTCTTGGCCACCTCGACACCCTCTTCGCCTTCCACGGCATCTCTGACCAGTTCGCAGTCCACGTAGTCCGAGATGTTGCCGCCGCAGTAGCAGATGTAGACGCCGAGTTTCCTCGTGCTCATGACTTCAACCTCTCGAGGTAGGTACCCGCCATGACGGCGGCGGCCGCCGAGTGCAGGATCGTGTCCGGAATATCCATGACGGCGGCTGAGGCCCCGGCAGCGAATACCCCGTCGATGCTCGTCATGGACGGGGTGTGGTCCTCATCCACCTCCAGCAGGTAGTGGTAGGCGTCGCTCTCGATCTCCTCGCCGACGAACAACCCCAGGGCATCGGGGTTGGGCAGCAGACCGACCGCAAGCACGACCAGATCGTGTTGGGCTACGGCGATCTTGTCGTCTTCGATGTCCTCGTAGTGGACCTCGAGGTTTCCGCCGTCGGTTCCGGTGACCTTGGCCGCTTTGCCCTTGACGAAGGACACCCCCATCGCTTTCGACTGCTGGTAGAACTCCTCGAATCCCTTGCCGAAGGCGCGCACATCGATGTAGTAGACGGTGACATCGGCGAGTGGGAGTGCCCCCATGATCAACTGTGCCTGCTTGATCGTGTACATGCAGCAGACCCGGGAGCAGAGTTCGTTGCTCACCTGGCAGTCCCGGGAACCGGCACACAGGATGAATGCGATGTTGTCCGGGATCTTGCCGTCCGACGGCCGCAGCACCGTGTTGTAGGGCCGGGTCGGTGACAGCAGACGGTCCATCTGCATGGCCGTGATCACATTGGGGAACATCCCGTAGCCGAATTGGGGTTTGAGAAGGGGTTGGAACAGCCGGAATCCGGTGGACACGACTACCGACCCGACGTTCACGGTCATCAGTTCGTCCCTGGCCGAGAAGTCGATGGCTTCGGGCACGCATACGGCCACGCACTCGCCGCACTCGGAGCACCCGCCGCAGTCCAGGCACCGCCCGGCTGCAGCACGGGCCCGGTCGGCGTCCAGTGGCTCCTCTATCTCATCGAAGTCACCGATCCGCTCTTCGGGGGGCCGTTCCTTCCTCCAATCACTCGGCCGGTTCTCGTAGGCGGTCTGCCTGGCGAGTATCTCCTCTGCCGTCACGACGGGGAGACGATCGTCGTACCCGGTGTCGTCGATGGCGTCACCCGACAGGAATTGATGGATGAAGTGGGCGGCCCGCCGCCCCTGGGCCAGGGCGTCCACTATGGAGGTGGGCCCTGTGATGAGGTCCCCGCCCGCAAACACCCGGGGGTTGCCCGTCTGCATGGTCTGAGGGTTGGTGGTGAGCCAGCCATCAGAGCTCACGTCGAGGTCGGGACACCACCCGGTGAGGGACGGCACCAGGCCGATGGCGGTGATCACCAGATCGACCGGATCGAGCCGTTCGCTGCCCTCGACGGGAATCGGGCGGCGCCTGCCGCTCTCGTCCGGCTCGCCGAGGCGCATGCCGATGGACTCGATACCCGTGACCGTTCCCTCATCTCCGTCGAACCGGATGGGAACCCGCAGGTACTCGAACCGGATGCCTTCCTCGTCGGTCGCCTCGATCTCCCAATCGAAGGCGGGCATCTCTTCCCGGCTCCGTCGGTACTGGATGGTGACGGACCGGGCGCCGAGGCGGATGGCTATACGGGCGGAGTCGATGGCCACGTTGCCGCCGCCGACCACTACTACGTCCTTGCCGCTCAGATCGGTGCCTTCGCCTGCGTTGGCCGCCCGGAGGAAATCGAGCGAGTTGACGACGCCGGCCAGGTCTTCGCCGTCGACGCCCATCTTGCGGTCTGCGCCGGTGCCACAGGCGAGGAACACTGCGCCGAAACCCTGTGCCTCGAGCGAAGCGATGTCATCCATCCTGGTCCCGGTGCGGATCTCCACCCCGAGGGCCGTGACGTTTTCGATGTCGCGGTCCACCACGTCGTTGGGGAGTCGGTAACCGGGGATGGCGGTCCGGAGCATGCCGCCCGGTTCGTCGTCTGCCTCGAAGATGGTTACCCGGTATCCGAGTCGGGCCAGGTCGTAGGCCGCCACCAGTCCGGCCGGGCCGGACCCGACGATTGCGACCCTGTGATCCAGGAGCTGGTCCGGAGGCCCGTGCAGCGGGTGCGGGTGCAGGTCGTAGTAGTAGTCGGCCGCAAATCGTTTCAGCAGCCGGATGGGCAGTTCACCTTCCAACTCGGACCTGGTGCACTCGGTCTCGCAGGGTGCGTAGCAAGCGCGGCCGAGAGAACCGGGGATCGGGGTGTCCTCGAGGATCAGTTCCATGGCCTTCTCATACATCCCGGAACGGATCAGTGAGATATAGCCGTGGGCCTTGATACCGGTCGGGCAGGCAAAGGTGCACGGACTGGTGCCGCTGCGTTCGATGAGCGCCTTCTTGGGGACCGACTGGGCAAAGGGGATGTAGGCGGCCCGGCGGGCGACCATGTCGAAGTTGAACTGATCGGGCAATGCCACGGTGCACGCAAACTCACACAGCTGGCAACCGGTGCACTTGTCGTTGTCGACATAGGTGGCCTTGCGGAGCACGTTTGCGGAGAACGTGCCGTCTGGGGACTTGGTGACTTCTTGGACCTCGGCCGATGTCATCGTCGTGATATTGGGGTGATGGAAGGTGGCCGCCATCTTTGGGGTGGCGATACAACTGGAACAGTCGAGGGTGGGGAAGACCTTGCTCAGCAGGATCATCGTCCCGCCGATCGATGCTTGCTTCTCGACCAGGAGCACCGAATATCCCATGTCCCCGAGGCTCAGCGCAGATTCCATGCCCGCCGTGCCACCGCCCACGACTAGGGCGTCGTAATCCATATCAGCCATATCAGCCTTCTTCTCCTGGTTCTTCGATGCCGAGCAGCGTCGCGGTGAACTGATCCATGTGGCGCACGAACGGTTCGGAGCACACCGAACAGATGGCGGCCATCTTGAGCCGCTCCGGTGCGATGCCGCGTTCCCTCAACATGTCCTGGCCCCTCTGCACGATGTTGGCAGTCAGCTTGGTGCAATCGGGTACCAGCGGGCAGTCCGTCCCGTCTGCGGCGACGAACACGCCGTCGAAGCCGTTCTCCATGGCGTGCACGATCCACTCAGGCCGGATGCCGCTGGAGCAGGGGATGGCGATGGCGACCGCCGTCGGCGGGTAGTGCATGTGGGTGCTGCCGGCCAGGTCGATACCGAGATCCGAGATCATCTCTGTCGAGAAGACGAGGATCCTGGGCCGGGTGCCGGTGACGGTCGCCTCCGTCATCTCTACTTGCCTCGCTTGACGAAGATCCGCGAGTGACCCGGCTCTTCGATGAGGCCCAGGTACTCGTGACCGATCTTGGCGGCCCAGCGGGGGATGTCTTTTGCGGTGCTCGCGTCCGAGGACAGGAGTTCCATGACTCCTCCCACCGGGATGGCGGTGATCGCCCGCTTGGCTTCGAGCAGCGGTCCGGGGCAGGCCGTGCCTCTGGCATCGACCTCACTATCGGGGGTCAGGGCCCCGAGTTCTTCAGCGGTAAGCATGTGGTTCTCCTTGCAATTGCACGGGGGTTCAGAATGTGAGGACGACATCGGCGTGCTCGGCCTCGTCCACGAAAGTGGCGACTCCGGAGCACTCAACGCCGTCGATGAGGTCCTCTTCGTTGCAGTTGACGATCGGGAAGGCCGCAGAGCAAGCCAGCAGCGTGGCCCCGTTATCCAGGACTATCTGGAGGAACTCCGGGAGGCTTTTCGAAGCTCCTTCGAGTTCGATCTTCTCGGCGCCGCCCTTGCGGACGATGTTGAGTCCGTCCATCGTGAAGAACATCATCAGCTCCAGATCCGAGGCGAGTGCCCCGGCCCCGAGCATAAAGGGCGGGAACGCCTTCTGGGGATCATCCGATCCGCAGAAGACCACCATTTTGGCCATCATCGGCTCCTTCCTAATCGGAGGCATCAGGGATGCCTCCGTTCCTGTGACTGCTACCTTGGAAGCATGAATCCGAGCCGTCACAGGCCCGTCGACGGTTCCTCAACTGAACCTCAACAAGCGGGCGCCTCCACGCCAGTCAGGAATCAGCGAACCCGCCATGTGGTGATCGTCGAGCCCGATCTCGAGGTGCGCTCGATCATCATGGAGACCCTCAAGGACGACGGGTTCGCGGTGACCGGTGTCTGCGACGGGGAGTCGCTGTTGTCGCTGGTCGGTCACCACCGGCCCGACCTGGTAATCATGGACCTCAAGCTCCCTCGTATGCAGGGCTTGGAACTGGTACAGCGCCTCCATGAGATGGATCTCCTTCCGACGATCATCGTCTCCGCAAGGGGGACCGAGACCGATCGTGTCGTTGGTCTCGAGATGGGGGCAGACGACTACATCGTCAAACCCTTCTCACCCCGGGAGTTGCTGGCCAGGGTGCATGCGCTGATGCGACGCTGTGAGCACTGCGTCGAGTGCGAGATGCTCCGCTACGACGGGTGTTCGATCGACATGACCACACGGGAGGTCATCGTTGGGGACAAGGAGGTGGACCTGACGGCTCTGGAGTTCGACCTTCTCGCATTCCTGGCAGCTTCTCCCCGCCAGGTCTTTTCCAGAGAGACCCTGTTGGATCGGGTGTGGGGATCGTCCAGCGAGTGGCAGACCACCGCCACTGTGAGCGAGCACATACATAGGCTTCGGCGCAAAGTCGAGACCGACCCGTCACGACCTCGTTGGATCCAGACGCTGCGTGGCGTCGGCTACCGCTTCGTGCCCTGAGCCGGCGGCGGTCTCCTCCTTCATCGATCGTTCCTTCACCCTGCGCCATCTCGGACGCGTCCCTGCAGCCGCCACCGTCTCCGTTTCACAGCGCGGAAATCCGGCAGTTGACGATGCGTTGAGACGCTGAGAACCCGGCCGTGAACCACACCGCATACATATAGGGCATGCCTGGAAGGAGCGGAGCGGAATGGGATCGAACCAAGTAGGTCGACCTGATGGAGTAGCTCCCGTCACGGATGGCGGCGGCAGTACCGGGACGGTGCTGATCGATGACATGTGCGCCGTGGGGTTTGGAGCTTTCGTCGTTGGAACCTGTCTGCACGCATTGGCTGCGGCTGCTGCTCTGGCATTGGCCATCGGCATGGTCGTGATGGGACTAACCGGCGGATCGGTCTCGTGGGCCCTTGTGATGATGGGTGTGGTCGCGGCGGCCGTCTGCGCTGTGGCGTTTTGCCGGATTCGCCGGCACCGTCTCGGACAGGGCCACTGAGCCGCACTGCCGGTTTGGGTCGGTTGATGAGAGGAATGAATGGGGTGAGGCATGTCGGATGAGAAATGGGCTCCGTTCCAGGCATTCACTTCGCTGGAACAGGAGATGCACTCGTTGCTGGACCGGGTGGGCGCCCGTTCCTGGGTCGAGGGATTCGGCTGGAGGCCGGACACCGACATCTACCGCGACGACTCGGCCCTGGTGGTTCAGTTGGAACTGCCCGGTATCGACCCCAGGTCGGACCTCGACGTGGACGTCGAGGGCAACGTGCTTCAGATCTCCGGCCGCAAGGTGCAGGCACCCGATGTCACCGAGACCGACCGCTTCATCACCGAGCGGCGGTTCGGCCCCTTCCATCGTGATGTCATGCTCCCCGACGAGGTAGACCCGTCCGGAATCACCGCCGCCTTCGGCAATGGGATCCTGACCATCCGGGTGGCCTGGCCGAAAGAGCCCCCGGAGGAAGCGCCGTCGAAGCGGGTACATGTGAGTGTGGCGGTAGAGGACTGACCCGCCGTGGACCTGCTGCAAGCGGAGGCCTGTCCCTATTCGAGGCCAATGAGGCCGTAGAGCCAACCGATTCGGGGTAGTGCGGCACTTTGCGGGGAATGGACCTGCAACCGATGATCGAAGGAGAGAGAAGACGATGAAGGTCGCGGTGGCGTCCAACAACGGGGAGACGGTGGGTCAGCACTTCGGGCGGGTGCGCCAGTTTGTGGTGGTGACCGTCGAGGATGGTGTGGTGACGGGTCGCGAGGTTCGCGACAACCCCAACGCCCGGTCTGCTCGCTCGTCTTCTTCTTCTTCCT
>CBDUUY010000115.1:0-7221 GCA_965370535.1 uncultured bacterium | reverse complement strand
CGCTATCGAAACCCAACCCAGAACGCGAAGATCAAATACGCCGCACCTCTTCAGGCCTCAATCCACGGAGACTCGAACTCGATCCGCAGGAACGCCGTAGCCCGCCCTGCGAATCTCGCCGAGCGACCCACATCGTCTCGGTGAGAGGGCCAACGGCGCAACACCCATGCATCACAAGATGGAACGGGCAGTCGGTGATCGAGCAATCGTGGATTGAGGCTCAGGGGGAGGTGGCGCCGGCCCCGGGCCGGCGGCGGAGGGGGTCTTCCTTGCCCCGTAGCGACGGCGTGTGTCAGCCGTGGGCCTGGAGCAGGCGGAGCAGGCTGTTGGCGCCGACCAGCATGCCGATGGGGATGGCGCGTTCGTCCAGGTCGAAGGTGTCGGAGTGCAGATCGACCCTCCGGTTCGGCAGAGCCGAACCGAGGCGGATCAGTGCCCCCGGTGCCGACTCGAGGTACCAGGCGAAATCCTCGGCACCCAGGCTCTGCATGGTCGATATCACACCGTCCGGTCCGAGAACCTCGGTAGCGGCATGGTGCACCGCGGCGATCACGGCATCGTCGTTGACGACGGGCGGGGCGCCCTGGTCGTAATCGACCTTGGCCGTTGCGCCGAACGGGGTGACGATCTCGTGGACGAGGCGCTCCACCAGGGGAGGCAGGCCTCGCCAGAAGTCGAGGTCGAACAGTCGTACCGTGCCTCCCAACTCCAGGCGGGAAGGGATGACGTTCTCCGTGGTTCCGCCGTTGATACGGCCGAAGACGGCCACCAGTGGGGTGCGGGGATCGTTGAGGCGTTGCAGGTGTGCCGGCAGATCCACCATCAGGCGGGCGGCGGCCTGCAGCAGGTCAACGGTCTCATGGGGGCGGGATGTGTGGCCACCCGGGCCTTCCAGGGTCACACTGAGGCGATCGGAAGCGCCGGTGATCGCACCGGTCCGCAGTCCCACCGACCCCGGCGGGATCGACGGGTCGACGTGGAAGGCGAGGATCGCCTGCACATCGTCCATGACCCCCTCGCTCATCATGGCCTCCGCCCCTCCCGGGATCACCTCTTCGGCAGGTTGGAACAGGAATCGAACCCGGCCCGGCAGGTCATCGAGCGAGGCCAGCACCACGGCGACCCCCACCGCTATGGATGCGTGGGCATCGTGGCCGCACGCATGCATCACACCCGGGAACTCGGATCTGAAGGGCAGGGTGTTCTTCTCGTCGAGGGGGAGTGCGTCGATGTCGGCCCGGAACGCCACCAGTGGGTCTCCCGACCCGACCTCGACGGTGAGTCCGGTGCCGGCATCGCGGACCACAGGATGCAGGCCTGCATCGGTGAGGGTCTCGGCGAGCAACGCCGTCGTTGCCTTCTCCTGATGTCCCAACTCGGGGTGGCGATGGATGGTGCGCCGCAGCGCCACCGAGGCGTCGGCATGGTCGCCGACCAGGGCAAGCAATCGTTCGAAGTCGCTAATGGCAGCCTCCCGAAAACAGCGCCGGGAGGCGCCGTGTACGGCCATTCTACGAGGGAGTACCGCCGCCGCGTCCGGGGGAAGAACCGTAGAACACCCTCTCCATCACCCTGCGGGCCCGGCGGGTGACTCTGCGGTAATCCTCCCTGAGCGACGCCCTGGGGTCCCGGTCGTAGCCGAGCGACCTGGCCAGTCGTGTGATCTCGATGGGATCGGCCGGCAGCGAATCCCTGGCCCGGCCCGCCTGCAGGTAGAGGCGATTGCGGACGGTGGCGCAGAAGGCGTACGCGGCGCGGAGGATCTCGCCGTCCCCACCATTGATGTGCCCGGCCTCGATCAGGCGTTCCAGGGCAGCCAGTGTCGAGGGCTGTCGTTCTCCCGATTCCCCTGTTCCGTGGCGGAGTTGCAGCAACTGCACCGTCCACTCGACATCGGCCATCCCGCCCCTGCCCAGTTTCATGTGGAAGTCGGGGTCGTCTCCTGGGGGGATACGCTCGTGCTCGATCCTGGCCTTCATCGCCCTGACGGCCCTGGCTTCCTCGTCGCCGAACTCGGCCCGATGGGGCGGAGGCCCTGCCATCTCCATGAAGGCCGCTGCCGTGTCGCCGTCGCCCGCCACCGGGCGGGCCCTCAGCAACGCCTGGAATTCCCACGTCTCTGCCCAACGGTCGTAGTAGGCCCGGTAGGAATCGAGTGATCGGGTCAGTGGCCCCCGCCTGCCCTCCGGTCTCAGGTCGAGGTCGATGCCCCTCCCCGGTCCGTCTGCGGCCACCGCGTCGATTATCGAGACGAATCGTTCGGCGATCCCAAGGGCGGCGGCGGTGGCACGGTCATCCCCGGGGGAGTGCACCAGCAACCCGTCGAGATCGGAGGCGTAGTTGAGTTCCCCGCCTCCCCACTTGCCCATGCCGATGAGCGCCATCGGCGGGGGAGAGCCGTCCCCGGCGGGGGTCTCCTCCACGGCGATCCGGAGGGCTGCAGTGGCCAGGGCGTCGCCGACCGCGGTGAGTCGATGGCCCACCTCCCTGTGCCCCAACCCACCGATCAGGTCGGCCCCTGCGGTCCACAGCAGATGGCCGTGGGAGAAGCGCTGCAGCGTGGCGACCCGATCGTCGCGGCGAGAGCGGATGGAGACCAGGCTCAGAGCCTCTTCGGTGAGCGCCCCGGTGCCCGGAAAGGCCTTCAAGGATTTGTCATCGCCGAGTCGTGCCAGCGAGGCCGGCACCCGATCCACCAGGCGCCCGAGGAGGCGGCTGGTCCCCAACAGGGTGCAGAGCCGCTCGGCTGCCACCGGGTTGTCTCTCATGGCGGCGATCAACTCGGTGTTGTCCGTGGTGGCGGTGACCAGCAGCCGCAACTGGCTGAGTCCCAGGTCGGGGTCGGGTGCCTCCGAGAGCCAGTCGAGCATCAGCGGCAGCATCTGCTGCATCAGGCGGCTACGCCGCGACAGGCCGCCGGTCAGATCGGCAAAGGCCCTCCGGGCCGCCTCTGCGTCGAGGAAGCCGAGGGCGGTCAATTGGCGAGCGGCGCCTTCCTCCGTCAATTGGATGGCCGGGGACTCGGCGAACGCCTCCAGCAGCGGACGGTAGAACAGCCGCTCGTGGATGGTGCGCACCGCCGCCCGCATGGACACCAGATCCTCGTCGAAGGCGTCGGCCGCCGGCAGGTCCGCCTCGTCGCGGTAGCCCATCGCCTTTGCGATCCGTTCTCTGCCCGAGGGGTCGGCCGGCAGCGTGTGCGTCCGGCGCAGGTCGTACAACTGCAGTCGGTGCTCGACATCCCTGAGCCAGTGGTAGGCGCCGGCCAGCGTCTCGGCGTCATCGGGCCGGACGTAGCCTCCTTCGCCGAGCACGGTGAGAGCCTCCAGGGTGTTGGCGCCCCGAAGGCCGGGATCGGAGCGGCCGTGCACGAGTTGCAGCAATTGCGCCGCCCACTCCACGTCTCGGATGCCGCCCACCCCCCGCTTGATCTCGACGGCCGGTCCGCCGCCGGAAGCGAGCGACTCGGCTCTTTTCTTCATGGAGCGGACCTCCCTCACCGCATCTGCGCCGAGCGTCTCGGGGAAGACGAACGGTTCGGCGGCCGCCACAAAATCCCTGCCGAGGCCGGAGTCGCCTGCGGCCGGGCGGGCTTTCAGCATCGCCTGCAGTTCCCAGGTCTCCGCCCAGCGCTCCCAGTAGGCCCGAAAGGAGTCGAGACTGCGGGCCAGGGGGCCCATCTTGCCTTCGGGTCGGAGGTCGGCGTCCACCCGGAAGGCGGGACCATCGCCGTGGCCTCCGAGCAGGGTGATGAATGCCTCGGCCACCCGCTTTGCGTACACCGCCGCCCCGGTGTCGTCCTCGCCGGCGGCCCGGTAGACGAACAGGGCGTCGATGTCTGACGCGTAGTTCAGTTCCCGTCCACCCCACTTGCCCATGGCTATCACAGCGATCGGCAGACCGTTGCCGCCGGCGTGTCGGCGGGCCACCTTCAGAGCCGAGGCGGCAGCTTCGTCTGCCAGGTCGCTGAGTGCCCTGCCCACTTGAGGCATGGAGAGCCGGCCGGTCAGGTCGCCGGCGGCGATGCCGAGCAGGGATGCCCGCACGCCGCGTCGCAGGCAGGCGCCTGCCTCGCCGGTTCCCGTATCGGGGGGTGGGTCGTCGAACACAGGGATGTCCCCCCGTGCGGCGGTTCGTAGTGCTGCGGGGACTGCGGCCGCCGTCGCCGCCAATGCCCGGCTCGCACCGGCGATCGCGACGGCCGCTTGGCCCAGGTCGTGATCGGTCAGCAGGTCGGCGGGCATGGCAGGGTCGGCTTCGAGAATGGCAGCCAGGCGGGTGCGAGCACCGCCGGGGTCTGCCCCCCGGGTCACCTCGCCGAGCAGGATCTCGGCAGCGTCGGTCAGGAGGCCATCCGTCACCCATCCGGCCGCCTCATAACGGGCCAGGAGCGGTTGGCGGATGCCGTAGAGGGAAGGGGTGGCTGCCATGGCACCAGCGTAGGTGTGCCCCCGGGAGGTGTCGGGGTCGGGGGCTAGTCTCCGGGGCATGAGAGTGATCATCGACGGCGTCGAGACGGCGGACGAAGATGCCGTCGTCCCGGTGTTCGACTGGGGACTTCAGCGCGGCTTCGGCGCTTTCGAGGTGATCCGGTCTCATGCCGGGCGGTTGTTCCGGGAGGCCGGGCACCTCGATCGCCTGGAGCGCAGCCTGACGGCACTGCACATCGGCCTGCCGCCACGAGACTCGCTGGAGCGGTGGGTTCGCCGTGCGGCCGGGGAGGGCGGCGATTGTGCGGTCCGGGTGATCGTCACCGGTGGCGGGCGCGATGTTCTGTTCCCCACCCCTTCGCACACCATCGTCATCTGGGAGCCGCTGCCGTCCGTGCCCGGCCGTCTTCGACTGACGCCGGTGACGGCCTCGTGGCACCCCGGCACGGCCGCGGCCACCTTCCACGGCATCAAGTGGCTGTCGTACGCTCCCAACATGGCCGCCACCGATGCTGCCCGCCGTGATGGCTTTGACGACGCCCTGCTGTTGACCACAGCCGGCGATGTGCTCGAGGGCCCCACCTTCACGGTGGCGTGGGCAGTCGATGGTGTCGTCGAGACCCCCGGCATGGAGATGGGCATCCTGGCCTCCATCACCCGCGAGGTCTTGCTGGAGGCTTCGGCTCGCCTCGGCCTCGAGGTCCGCCAGGGTCGCTACCCACTGGCGAGGCTGCTCGAGGCCGACGAGGTGATGGCGTTGTCCACCACCAAAGAGGTCACGCCGGTCGCCGTGGTGGGGGAGAGAGAGATGGGGAGCGGGCCGATCGCCGGCCGATTGGCCGAGGCGCACCGGGCCATCGTCGCCGGGGATCTGGGGCCGGGATGAGCCTGCTCTCGGTGGTGGAGTCGCTCGACCACATCTATGAACGTGTGGTCGCCGACCCGACGGGGGTGCGCGACGGCGACCTGCTCTCCTGGGCCGGCGAGGCGCTCAAAGCACTGGAACCGCCGGTTGACAAGAGGGTCGCCAGGGAGGCTCGCCGGGTGGCCCGTCTGGCCCGGCGCCTGGCCGTCTTCTGGAGCGACGAGGGCCGGAGCGACAAGATCCCCGACGATTGGCGGAGTGCGGTGGACGAAGCCCTGGGCAGCAGGGGGTGGCAGCCGACACTCGACATCATCCGTCACGGCCTGGATACCGCACCGTCCTACGAGTTGTTCGAGGAGATGCAGTTCCGTTTCGCCGTGGTCCACTTCCGGCCGTGGCTGGAGGGCATCGACTACGAATCGTATCTGGTGTCCCGCGAGGATCTTTGAGCAGGCCCAGCCGCGTCAGAGCATCAACGTGGCGATGCCCAGGAACCCGGCAAAACCGACCATGTCTGTGACCAGGGTCAGGAATATGTTCGACGCCAGCGCCGGATCCTGTCCCAGTTTGTCGAGCAGGATCGGGATTCCGGTGCCGGCCAGGTTGGCGATGGTCATGTTGGTGAGGGCCGCCAGGCCGATTGCGAGGCCGATTCGGATCTCGCCGGTCAGCACGGCTGCGATCGACCCGGACAGCGCTCCGATGGCGAGGCCGTTGAGGAACCCGATCAGCGACTCGCGCCACAACACTCGCCGCACCAGTTGGGCGGGGATCGACTCGACGGCCATCGCCCGGATCAGCACAGCCTGGCTCTGGGCGCCGCTGTTGCCACCCAACAGAGCCACCACCGGCATGTAGGCGGCCAGCACCGCCACTCGTTCGATCACCGGTTCGAACCGGCTGATCACACCGGCGATCAGGAAAGCCATCCCCAGGTTGAGGGCGATCCACGGCAGCCTCATTCGTATGGAACGCCGGATGGGGGTGTAGAGCGTCTCGTCGATGCCGGCACCCACCATGGCGGCGATGTCCTCACTGGCCTCGGCCTGAACCGCCTCGATGACGTCGTCGACGGCGACCATTCCCAGCAGCGTTCCCCGGTGGTCCACAACCGGCAACGAGAAGTACCCGTAGCGCTGGATGAGGTCGGCGATGTCCTCCCGATCGGTCTCCGGCCGGACGGCCACCGGCCGGGGCAACATCACCTCGTCGAGGCCCTTGCCGGGCCTGGCGAAGACGAGTTCCCGGAACGAGACCACTCCGATCAAGCGGCCGAGGTCGTCGACGACGTACACGTAGGCGAGATCGTCGAGGGTCTCATGCAACCTGCGCAGCGACTCGATTGCCTCCCCGGAGGTGATGCCGCCCGGGAGGGTGGCGACGTTGGTGGTCATCAGGCCGCCGGCCGAATCGGGCGGGTGGGCGAGCAGGCTCTGGATGTGGTCCACATGCTCGTCGGGCAATGCCTCCATCAGGGCCGCCCTGGCTCCGGCCTCGAGGTGCACGACGACGTCGGCCGCCTCATCTGCCGGCATCTCGACGAGCATGGCCGCAGCCTCGGGTGTATCGAGTTCCTCGAGGATGTCGGCGGCGGCCTCGTCCTGCATCTCCTCGATGACATCGGCGGCCGGGCCTGCTTCGAGGCCTGCGATCAGGTCGGCGGCTGCCTCTTCGTCGATGGCCTCGAGGATGTCGGCCGCGTCATGAGGGTCGGCTTCGGCTATGGCTCCCCACTGCTCCTGGTGGGTGTCCAGGTATTCCTCGGCCTGGTGCGGGTGACGACGTGCCAACTCGCGGAGGGCAACGGCCAGTTCACGGGGGCGGAGGAGTCGGAGTCTCATGCGCTCCGGATTATGGCCGTGTTGAGGGCCTGGGATGAAGATCGGCCGGCGGCGCCGTCGCGCCGCCGGCCGCTCCCGGGGGGGG
>CBDUUY010000114.1:0-7228 GCA_965370535.1 uncultured bacterium | reverse complement strand
GACCCGCTGCCGCCTCCTCGTTCGCTTGATTGTGTCGTTCTGTCAACCGGCTTCTACCAGGTGCACTCGCCGTCCGCGTCGCACTCTGCTTCGATCGCGATCATGGTGATGATCTCGAGCGAACGGTCCGAACTCAGGAGCACCGGTTCGCCTTTCGTGCCGTCGGCGTTGTACGGGGTGTAGGACTGGATGACCACGTTGACGCCACCCGCCGAGTATGTCCCGGGTCCGGTAACGCCCTCGTAGTCGATGTCCTCACCGGCCCTGATCAGCGCCAGGCAGTCCGCGTAGGTGTAGCACACGGTCCCGGGCGGGTCGCCGACCTCAAACATGGCCGGTGCCCAAGCACTCGCGTCGTACGAACCCGCGTACTCCACAGCAAGCGCCGTATGGACCAACAGGTCATACGCCGAGAAGTGGTACTGGTCCGACGCCTCGCCGTGCGTGTCCCCGTATCCCGGGGTGCCCTCCCACAGCGGTGAGTAGAACTCCCACGCCGGAGTTTCCATGTTGTAGCTGAACGCGGCGAAGCCGATACCCTCCTGGGTTGGGATGGGATCCGTTCCCAGTGCCCCGATGAACTCCGGGATGGCCCAGCCGGTCTCACCGATCCAATAGAGCGACTGACCCGCCTCGGAAGCCGCCTTGATCAGCGTGGCCGACTCCACCGAGCCCGCCTGAACGATCACGGCGTCCGGTCCCAGGTCGGCGATCCGCTCGGCTTCGGCCCGGTAGGAGGGCTGCTCCGCCGGGACGTCGATGCGGGCCAGGACCTCGATCCCAACTGCCGCAGCGGCCAACTCGGCTGCACCGGCAGCGATCTGGAAGCCCTCGACCTGGGTGGCGAAGACCACGATCGTCTCAGCGCCGATCGACTCCGCATACAGCACCCCGGTCATGCCCAAGGCCTCATCGAGGCCCTGAGCCCGGAAGATCGGCTCCGAACCGATGCCGCCGAGGTTCCCGGGGATCGTGCCACCGTGGACCGTCGGCATCAGCGGCGAGTCGTTCTCCGCGAGCCACTCCTGGAGCCAGGACCGGTAGGTCCGGTACCCGTGAGCCGGGCTGACCAGGATCTCTGCCCCGTCTTGCTCTATCAGCTTGCGAGCCGCCACCGCTTCGCCGACGGTTCCGATGTCCTCGGAGACCAACACCCAGGGCCGCCCCAGCGGGGGATCCAGGTTGATGACCTCCGCAATCGGGAACGCGACACCCGCGGTGAGGAACGCCCCATACGACGCGAACTCGCCCGTGTAATAGGCCAGCTCGCCAACCACGACGGGCTCCGTCGATGGGGCGGCCGTCGTCTCCGGAGCCGCGGTGGTCTCCGCCGCTGCCGTTGTCGTCACTGCAGCAGTTGTGTCGACGGCGTCGTCGTCACCACAGGCCGCAGCGATCAGGGCGAACGCCAGCACTACTGCCAGCACTCGTCCCATCCTTACTGTGCGAAATAGCATTGCCTTTTTTCCTCCCTAGTTGGTCTCTTGGGTCTCTACAGTCGAGGTCCTCAGATTCGGTACCCCTCCTTGAGTTCGTCGGTGGTCAGCGTGTCGGCGTCCCCGACGACGAACGCCTCGCCGAGGCTCAGCACCATGACCCGGTCGGCAACCTCGAGTGCCTTGGTAGCGTTCTGCTCCGCCAGCACGATGCCGACACCCCTGGTCTGGTGGACCTCGGTGATCTTCTCGAAAAACATATCGACGTAGAGGGGAGAGAGCCCCGCTGTGGGCTCGTCGAGCAACAGCAGCGTGGGATCTTGCATCAGAGCCCTCCCACACGCCACCATACGAGACTCACCACCGCTAAGCGTGCCCGCTATCTGATGCTGCAGGGCCTCGAGATCCGGGAACAGGCCGAAGACCTCGGCCATCCGCTCTTCCCGGGATCGCTCGCCGATCATCCCGCCGACGGTGAGGTTCTCAAAGACGGTGAGCTCAGCAAAGGCACCCTTCTCCTGAGGCACGTACCCGATCCCCCGACCTGCCGTCTCGAACGGCGGCAGTGTGGACACATCCTCGCCCTGGAACCGGATTCTGCCGTCCATGAGGGGGATCAACCGGGCGAGGGTCGCCAGCAGCGTGGTCTTGCCGGCCCCGTTGGCGCCCAGCACGGCGAAGACCTCGTTGCCGACCTCGAAATCGAGGCCTTTGATCACGGTGATCCCGTGGTAGCCGCTGCGGATGCCCTCGACCTCGAGCATGGGGGGGGCGACCGTCTCAGACATAGCCTTCTCCCAGGTACTTCTCGACGACGGTCTTGTGTTCGCGAATGGTCTGCGGGTCGCCCCGCATGATCACACTGCCCTCGGCCATGAAGTGGACCTCGTCGCTGAGACTCCAGATCACGTTGAGGTCGTGCTCGACGATCACCACTGCGGTACCTGCAGCCGACAACTCCCGGACGACCTGCATTACCTTCTCCGTCAGTTCGTCGGGAAGACCGGCGGTGGGCTCATCGAGCAGCAGGAACCTGGGCTTGAGCAGCAGGCAGCGCACTATGTCGAGCAGCTTCTTCTCGCCTGCCGATTGTGCATAACCGGTCGGGTCGCCAAAGGAGAAGAAGTCCAGGTATTCCCTGGCCTCGTCGGCGTGCTCATCGAAGACCGACCGTTCACTGAAGATCCGATGGGGCTGTTCGTACTTGGCCTCGGCCACCGACAGGAGCAGCGAGTCCCAGATGGGCAGCTTCTCGAAGTCCATGATCACCTGATTGCTCTTCACCACGCCGTGCCGGGCCATCCGGAAGGTGGGCAGGTCCGACAGGACCACCTCTTCGCCCCCGGCTCCTCCACCTGGGCGGAACGTGATCTTCCCTTGGTCGAGGGTGGTCGAGTGCATGATCATCCGCATCAGGGTCGTCTTGCCGGCCCCGTTGGGCCCGATCAGACCCTCGATCGGCTGGTCGCCCAGCACCAGTTCGTCGATATCCACCACGACCCGCCCGGAGAAGCTCTTGACCGCCCCTTCGATCCGGATCTGAGGATGGGTCACCGCTGCGGGGTTCTTGAGATCAGTCACCGTGCATGCTCCGCATCAGCTTGTCTCTCCGCATGTCGCCCAGGATGCCGAACGGCCTGTACAGGAGGACGATGATCAGCGCGGCGCCAAACACCATCTCCCGGAGCACGGGGATTGCCTGGTTGAACCAATCCCGGGGGAGAGGCAAGTAGGACTGGATCACGATGTCGAAGAGCCCCACGGAGATGATCGCGCCGACGACCGCCCCCCAGACCCGGGCCGTGCCTCCCAGCACCAGCGCCACCATGGCGGCGAGGGTGATGTTGATCCCGAGGTTGGCGGTTTCGAGAAAGCGCACCATCACGCCGTACAGGGCTCCGAGCAACCCCATACCCGCCGAGCCGACGACGAACAGCCACAGCTTCGTCTGGAACGTCGGCTTTCCCAGACTGCGGGCCAGGGGCTCGTTGTCGCCCACGGCGATCAGCAAACGCCCATAGGGCGACCGGTGCACCCGGGCCACGTAGTAGAGCATGACCGCCACGACCACGATCATGACCACCAGCCAGAGAGATTCGTTGGCCTTGACAGAACCGATGTCGTAGGGGAATCGGAGCCCACCCATTCCGAGCGCACCACCGGTGAGGTCCTGTTCCGTCGTCGCCAGGATCCAGACGACCGTGGCGAAACCGAGCGTGCCCACCAGGACACCGTCGTCGTCGAGGTCGGCGATCAGCCACCCGATGAGCAGGCCGCTCAGGCCGGCGACGACCGTCCCCAAGACCAAACAGATCAGGAACTGCCAGGGATCCCCGAACGGCCAATCCACCTTGACGTACAGGACACCGAAGGAATACATCCCGAGGCCCCAGAAGCCGACGACCCCGAAGTTGGCGATCCGTACCAACCCCATCTGCAGATGGAGCAGCAACCCGAGGCCGATAACCATCACGACGAAGAACAAACCGGAGACGAGGAAGGAGTCGAGCCAGGCCAGGTTCATGTCACTAGACCTTCCCCGCTTCGGCGATACGCCTGCCGCGCCATTTCAGAATGATCATGAAGCCGAGGATCAGGACCAGTTGGGCGTACAGCACCTGGCCGAACAGCAGGGTCATGCCGGCCAACGCCACACCCGTGCAGGCCCCGACGATGATGACACCGCCGATGTTCTTCGCCCCTCCCACCAGGACGACCAGAAGGAAGAGGAGGAACTGCCGCCATCCGAGCAACGGAGCCACGGAAGACCCGACCCCGTAGAACGCGCCGGCCAGTCCGCCGGCGACCCCGGCGAGGAACCAGATCAACACGGTCACGGTCAACGGCCGGATCCCGCTTGCCTGCGCCAGATCCTCGTCACTCGCCAGCGCCCGGATCTGGAGGCCGTAGCTGGATCGTTGGATGAACCAATAGAGCAGCAGGGCGAGGATCGCGACACTGCCCAGGGCGAGCAACCGGAACGACGACACTCCTACCCCCAGCACCCAAATGGTGTCCGGGGCCGGCACGTCGAAGAACCGGATTGGGTACCCGAAGATGAACTGCAGGCCGTGGCGCATGAAGATCGAGAGACCGAAGGAGATGATGATCAACTCCAGGGCGCCCACGTTGCGCTGCTTCGCCGGCCGGAAAATGGCGAAGTAGGTGCCGACACTGACCAATCCGGCGAGGATGCCCGTCGGGATCAGGATGGTGTAGAAGTTGAGTTCGAACGTCGTGTTGACCCACATCCCGAGGTACGCCCCGACCGTGATTGTCTCCGAGTAGGCCACGTTGATGAGTCCGGTCAGGCGGTACAACAGGGCGAAGCCCATCGCAGCCAGGATCAGCGGCGCGTGCTCGGTGAGACCGATGACGAGTGCCTCGGGGAAGAAGCTGAGATCCATCAGTCCCTGCCCCAGAGCGGGTCCGCCGATGCCGTATCCGGCAGGCGAATCGCGCACATGCCGGGAGCGAGGATCATACGATCCCCCGACCGGCGGTCGGACTCGAGTCGGGGTGCCGATACGGCCGGCGACTGTGGTCCGAGGGAAGGAGAGGAAGAACCGGCCGGTCGACCTCTGCCGACCCGCGGAAACGATATCCGGCCACTGATCTCGGTATCATCGATTATCGATAGTAGATGACGGGGCGCAAAGCCGTCAACTGCGGAGACCCCCACGCGGACTGCTCTGGTCCTCTCGATCGGGTTGATGGATATCTCCTCGATGTCGCGTCGAAATCGGCCCATCACGATGCCCTCACACCACCACCACCGAAGCCGCCACGCCGGGCAACCCCGAACACACAAGAGCCGGCCGGTCCCCTTCCGTGGACCCCCCAAAATCCCCCATGCGCTGCGGCTACGGCGATATCCGTCATGCCCTCCCCTCCGCGACCTCGTCCTCGCGGGTCCTGCCCGCCAGGAGGATCAGGTCCTCGTGCAGTTCGAACCACACGGTGTGGTAGCTGTCCACTCGCGGTGAGGCGATGTAGAGATGATCGCCCTCAGCGGTCAGCCTGGAGGCCAGGCTGAGCCGCTTCCGGTAGCTCCCCAGCCGGGGCAGTCCTTCGCAGAGCGACTCCATCAACACATCCGCATCGGAGGTGAGCGCCTGGAAGTCCGCCAGCACTGCCGCGTCGTACTCGGCGTCGGTGTGGTCGTTCGTCACCGGTTTGCCATCGACCTCTTGCATCTGCCAGGCCGTCACGATCACCTTCATCCTGTTGTCGAGCGGCAGGAAGGCGTCCAGCGCGGCGTCGGCCTTCTCCACCCCCCACTCGTCCCCGTCGGCGGCGATCAGTTCTCGCCCGGCGGCCTTGCCGGTGTCCGACAACTGGTACATGGCACCCATGGGTTCGGCCAGACCCTGCTCCGCCAACTCATCCAGGGCCAGAGTCCCCGCCTCCTCGGTGCACAGGATGGCGGGTGCCAGGCCATCGGGCGTGGCGAAACCCTTGATGAGGAGGGCACGGATGACCACATCGGTTGCCGGTCCGTCGCCGGTGACGCCGGTGCCGTCGTCGCTCATGTCGGGGGTGCTCCCCTCCCCCGGTGCAGCGATACCGAACCCCAACTCCTCCACCCAACTCAACAGCGTCGCTGCTTCGGGGACGATCTGCGCCTCACCAACAAGACTACCGCCGAACACCTCGCCGGTCCCGCCGTTGATGGTGAGAGAGTCCTCGGTGGTGAACGTGTGATCGCCGATCGTGACGATCCCCTCGCCGACGATCACCTCCTCAGCACACACCACGGCCGGGATGCCCAATTCCCGGGCGACCACCGCCGCATGACTTGCCAGGCCGCCCGTCGTGCTCAGGATTCCGGCCGCCTTCTCGATCCCGTGCCAATCGTGGGGGGAGGTCTCCGGCCGAACCAGCAGCACCGTCTCGCCGGCCTTGGTCATCGATACGGCCATGTCGGCCGATGTGGCGATCCGGCCGGCCGCCACCCCGGGTGATGCGCCCAGTGCCCTGGTCAACGGCGCCACAGCGGTGATCGTGTCCACCGCCACCATGGGGGGTTCCGCCAGGAGGTGAGCCACCCTCTCCACGGCCTCGACCCGCGTCAGAGGGAAACTCTCGTCTTCTGCCATCTCGATGGCAATGCGCAACGCCGCCTGGGGGCTTCGCTTGCCTATCCGGGTCTGGAGCATCCAGAGGTGGCCGCGCTCGATCGTGAACTCGATGTCACACACGTCTGTGTAGTGATGCTCCAACCGGTCGGCATACCCCCTGAGTTGGGCGCCGATCTCGGGCATACGGTCGTCGAGGACCGCTATCGGCTCTGTGTCGTGGGTGCCGGCAACCACGTCCTCCCCCTGGGCCCCGAACAGCACGTCGCCGTAGAGGCCCGGATCACCGGTGGCAGGGTTACGGGTGAAGATGACCCCGGTGGCCGAATCGTCGCCGAGGTTCCCGAACACCATCGTCTGCACGGTCACTGCCGTCCCGAGGTCGTCCGGGATGCCCTTATGCGCCCGGTAGTTGCAGGCTCGATCGCCGTGCCAGGAGCGGAACACGGCTTCGATCGCCCCCCGCAGTTGCTCCCACGGATCACTGGGAACATCCTCGACGCCGGCGATGTCCCGATAGATATCGATGAAACGCTGATGGCATTCGGCAGCAAACGCCTCGTCGCCCGCCATCGATGCCAGACCGCGGGAGGTGGCGTCGTTGAGTCCGAGGTTGAGGATGGTGTCCATCATCCCCGGCATCGAGACGGGGGCACCGGACCGCACGCTCACGAGCAGCGGGTTCCCGGGTTCGCCGAACCCCCTGCCCATCTC
>CBDUUY010000113.1:0-7335 GCA_965370535.1 uncultured bacterium | reverse complement strand
CATTCCCCCGGTGACCGTGCGGGCCCGCACGTCGAGGGCCCCCCGGAAGATGAAGGGGAAGCCCAGCACGTTGTTGACCTGGTTGGGGAAGTCGCTTCGGCCGGTGGCGGCGATCACATCGGGCCGCGCGGCCTTGGCCTGGTCGTATGGGATCTCCGGGTCGGGGTTGGCCAGGGCGAAGACGATGGGGTCGGCGGCCATCGACTGCACCATCTCCGGGGTGACGAGATCGGCCAGTGACACGCCGACGAACACATCGGCGCCTTCGAAGGCCTCGGCCAGTGTCCGGCACGGCCGGTCGGTGGCGAACTCGGCCTTGTACGGCGGAAGTTCGTCGTCTCGTGCCGCGTGGATGACCCCTCTGCTGTCCACCATGATCACGTTCTCGCGGGTTGCTCCGAGGGCCATGAAGAAGCGGGCGGTGGCGATCCCTGCCGCACCGGCACCACTGAAGACGAAGACGGCCTCCTCGATGCGGCGGCCGGTGATGTCGAGAGCATTCAGCAGGGCGGCCCCGGCGATGATGGCGGTGCCGTGCTGGTCGTCGTGGAACACCGGGATGTCGAGACGTTCGAGCAGGGTGCTCTCGATCTCAAAACACTCGGGAGCCTTGATGTCCTCCAGGTTGATGCCGCCGACGGTGGGGACCAGCATCTCGCAGAACTTGATGATGTCTGCGGGGTCTTTGCCGTCCACTTCGATGTCGAACACGTCGATATCGGCGAACTGCTTGAACAGCACTGCCTTGCCTTCCATCACGGGCTTGCCCGCCAGTGGCCCGATATCGCCCAGGCCGAGCACGGCAGTGCCGTTGCTGACCACCGCAACCAGGTTGCCGCGGTTGGTGTAGAGGAACCCGTTCTCGGCGTCTGCGGCGATCTCCAGGCATGGCTCGGCCACGCCCGGGGTGTAAGCGAGACTCAGATCGCTCTGAGTGGCAGTCGGCTTGGTGGGGCGTACCTCGGTCTTCCCCGGACGGCCGCGGGCGTGGTAGTCGAGTGCCTCGCTGAATCTCTTCCGTTCCGGCATCGATCCTCCCTGTGAGGCCGACACGCTAATGGGATCGAGCCGAATGTGGAGGCGGTGCTCAGGCTCCGGTGGCCCGGTGAGGGACGGCGAGGTCGCGATGGGCCTCGATCGTATCGGCAGCGGCGCCGAGAACCAGTCCGATCAGCAGGCCCAGGAACACACCCTGGGTGTTGGCGACGATGTCGGAGATCTGGAAGCTGCGGGTGGCCGTCAGATAGGTCTGCAGGTACTCGATGATCGGGCTGGCCAGCACCATCGCGCCGCCCACAATCATCCGGACCCCGGTGGTGCGAACCGCCAGTGTGGCGAGCAGGGTGACTCCGAACCACATGATCAGGTGGAAGGCGGTCTCGTCCAGAGTCCACGGGAACCATCCGGGTGCGTCGAACCGGTTGCGGGCGATACCCAGCCAATTGGGCACACGATCCGAGAGGAGCGCAGCGGCCACCACCAGCAGCGCACCCGCCGCGATCAGGGCGATCACGGGGCGTATCAGTGGCCGGGGCGGGGTCTCTTGGGTCACGGGGAGGCACGGTACCCGTGCACCGGGTTTGTGCGAATGATCTCAGCGGGTGTGGACCAGCAGCGGAATCTCGACCTCGGCGTCGGTCAGACCGCCGTGGTGGCCCACCATCGGCTGGTCATCGCCTTCGAACAGGAAGGCAAAACCGTCGTCGGCGAAGAACAGGGAGTCCGGGGCGCGTTCCTCGAACCGGGGATGGTGCGGTCCCGGGCCCCAGAGCGGGCCCGCTTCGGCCCTGGCGATCAGCCTGCCCGGCAGGCCGTTCACCAGATGGGCGATGTCATCGGCAGGGCCGTGGAGGTGCAGCACCCTGGAGTCGCCGCCGATGGCGACGCCGGGTGTGGAGCCGACCATCACATGATGCTCCGGTGCGATGTCGACGTGCCCGTGGTCGGCGGTCCCCAGCAGCACCGCACCGGGCGGCAGCCCTTCGGCCATGACCGTCCACACGCCGGCAACCGTCTCCAGAGCCGAGGCATACAGGCCGGATTGCCGGCCGGCGAGGTGGGCGGCCGCATCCACGTGGGGCAGGTAGACGACGACCAGGCGCCCTCCGACGGCCGCTTCCTCCAGAGCGGCCGCCGCGCCGGCCGGCCCGTCGGCGACGCCGCGGACCCTGGCCCCCCGGTACAGCACCTGATCGATGGGGGTGTCTACGAAGGCCGCCGGTTCGATCACCACCACCTCGCGGCCGGCGGCCGCCAGTCGCTCGGCGGTGTTGGGCGAAGGCAGAAACGCTGCCGGGTCGTGGTCGAGGGGTTGGTTGGCTCCGATCGGGTACCAGAAGAGGGTGTTGACGATGCCGGCGCCCGGCAGCTTCAACAGGTAGGCGATCAACCCGTGCTGAGAGGGCGGGAGCCCGGTGGCGAGTGTCGATGTCACCACTGAGGTCTGGGTGGGGAATGGGGCATCGATGGTGGCCCGATGGCCGGCCGCCAGAGGGGCGGCGGCAGGATGGCCGAGTTGGGCCGCACCGAGGCCGTCGAAAAGGGTGAGGATGTACGAGGCCGCTTCGGGTACGGCGGTGCGGAGGGATTGATCGAGGCGGGGGGATACCGACGATCCGGTGAGCCTGTGCTCGAGTTCACCGACCAGGTTGACCAGGCCGAAGCCGTCGTAGCGTGGGATGCGCATCACCCGGCACGATAGGGGATGGGCCGTCTGCCTCCGCTCGCCGCTACTCCGGCACCGGCCGGGGCACTCAGCCGTGGCGGAACCTGAGCGGCGTAACCTCGGCGGCGTGAACGACGCACTCTTCGAGCAATCGGGTGATTGGTTCGTACCGAGCGATCTGACCCGAAGCCCCTGGGGCCCCGATCATCAGCACGGCGGACCGGCGCTGGCCCTGATGGTGCGGGCGATCGAGGGCGAGATGCCCGAAGGCATGGAGGTCTGGCGGGTTGCCGCCGACCTCCTCCGCCCTATCCCATATGCGCCGCTGCGGGTGTCGACAAGCACGGTGCGTCCCGGAAAACGGGTGACTCTGATCGAGGCCACGGTGTCGGGAGAAGATGGGCCGTTGGCGCTGGGCAGGGTGTGGGTGATCCGCAAGCGTGACCCCATCGCCTACCCCGACCCCCTCGATCCGCTGCCGGTGCCCCCGCCTCCGCCCGGCACGCTCTCCGACACGGGATTCGAGTTCGCCCCGTACACCTGGTTCGGCGACTCACTCGACCGGCGGCAGGTGACGGGAGGCATGGACCGGCCCGGTGCGGCGACCGTCTGGTTCCGGCTGCGGGTGCCCCTGGTGGCCGGGGAAGCCCCGACACCCGTGCAGTGCCTGACGGCGATGGCCGACTCCGGCAACGGGATCTCGTGGGCTCTGCCGTTCGGTGAGTACCTCTTCATCAACAGTGACCTGTCGGTGTACCTGCTGCGGGAACCCGCCGGGGAGTGGTTCGCCATGGAATCGGTGTCCTACTACGACCCATCCGGCCGGGGCATCGCCGAGACCCGTCTGTTCGACGAGACCGGGTACCTGGGCCGCAGTCAGCAGGCCCTGTTCGTGGACCACCTGGGGGGCTGAGAGCGTTCCCGCTTGGGGACCTGGGTCATACCGAGCACTCCGGCGCAGAAGTCCCGAGTGCGGTCCTCGCCGCCGGGGGTACCGCCATCAGGACGTGGTGTTGTGGCATCGGAGGGGGATCGTAGGTCGAAACCCCGGTGGTACTCTCCCGGGAATTCGGAGGAATGATGGCCGGGTACGACCACGCAGCGATCGAACTGAAATGGCAGGAACGCTGGCACGCCGAGCGGACCTTCTATGTGGACGAGGAGGCGGGGCGCAGCAAGTTCTACAACCTGCAGATGTACCCCTACCCGTCCGGCGATCTCCACATGGGTCACATCCGCAACTACTCCTACACGGACCTGCTGACCAGGTACCTCACCATGCAGGGCCACAACGTGCTGGCTCCGATGGGGTGGGATTCTTTCGGTCTGCCTGCCGAGAACGCTGCCATCGAGACCGGCGTGCACCCACGGGTGTTCACCGAGCAGCGCATCGAGAAGATGAAGCAGCAGTTGCGGCGCCTGGGGGCGGTCTACGACTGGTCGCGTGAGGTGGCAGTCCACACCCCCGAGTACTACCGCTGGACCCAGTGGCTGTTCCTGCAGTTCTGGAATGCCGGCCTGGCCTATAAGAAACAGGCTCCCGTCAACTGGTGCCCTTCCTGCCAGACCGTGCTCGCCAATGAGCAGGTGATCGGCGAAGGAGTCTGCGAGCGGTGCGGGACGCTGGTGGAAAAGCGCGACCTCGACCAGTGGTTCTTCAAGATCACCGACTACGCCCAGCGCCTGCTGGACGACCTCGAGATGCTCGAAGGCGAGTGGCCCGAGCGAGTCCGGGTGATGCAGGAGAATTGGATCGGCCGCTCCGACGGCGCCCGGTTCCGGTTGGAGATCGCAGGGAAGCCCGGTGCCTCTTTCGAGGTGTTCACCACCCGCCCCGACACACTTTTCGGCATGACCTTCGCCGTGCTGGCGCCCGAGCATCCCCTGGTGGGGGAGTTGACTGCCGACACGCCGCAGGAGGCCGCCGTCCGCGAGTTCGTCCACAGTGTGACGATGCGGACCGAGATCGAACGCGTCTCCACCGAGCAGGAGAAGGAAGGCCTGTTCCTCGGTTTTCACGCCATCAACCCGGCCAACGGCGAGCAGGTCCCGCTGTTCATCGCCGACTATGTGCTGATGACGTACGGGACCGGGGCGATCATGGCGGTGCCGGGTCAGGACCAGCGCGACTGGGACTTCGCCAGGAAGCATGATCTGCCGATCATCCGCACCGTAGAGCCGCCTGAGGACTTCGAAGGCGAGGCCTATACCGGGGAGGGGCCCGCCATCAACAGTGGGTTCCTGGATGGGTTGGAAGTGGGGCCCGCCGTCGCCAGGACCATTGAGTGGCTGGAGGATGAGGGCCTGGGCACCGCTGAAGTGCATTTCCGGCTGAGGGACTGGCTCATCTCGCGCCAGCGGTACTGGGGTTGTCCCATTCCGATGGTGACCTGTGCCACCGACGGCCTGGTGCCGATCCCCGAGGACCAGTTGCCGGTGCTGCTGCCCGATATCGAGGATTACAAGCCGAGGGGGCAGTCGCCGCTGGCGGCCGTGCCCGAGTTCGTCGAGGTGGCCTGCCCCGTGTGCGGAGGACCTGCCCGGCGCGAGACCGACACGATGGACACCTTTGTGGACTCGTCGTGGTACTTCATGCGGTTTGCCGACCCCGGGAATGAGACCGCTGCGTTCGACAGGGCCAAGGCCGATTACTGGCTGCCCGTGGACCAATACATCGGGGGCATCGAGCACGCCGTGCTGCATCTGCTGTATGCCCGCTTCTTCACCAAGGTGCTCTACGACCTCGACCTGCTTGGTGTGCAGGAGCCGTTCCAGCGGCTGTTCACCCAGGGCATGCTCACCAAGGACGGGGTCAAGATGTCCAAGTCCAGGGGCAACGTGGTCGGCCCCGATCCCTACTACGAAGGGTATGGGGCCGATGCGATCCGCCTGTATCACTACTTCCTGGGGCCGCCCACCGATGACGCCGCCTGGAGTGACGATGGGGTGGAGGGCACCGCTCGTTTCCTGAAACGGGTGTGGAGGATCTCCACCGGTGAGGCCGGGGCCGCGTTCGACCGCGACGCCACTACCGCCGACGATGACATGCTCAGGGTGGCTCACCGCACGGTGAAGAGGGTGACCGGCGATATCGACCGGTTCCACTTCAACACGGCGGTCTCCGCCCTCATGGAATTCGGCAACGCCCTGCGGGCCTACATCGGCTCGGATGAGGGCGCTCGCCGGGAGACGATCGACACCTGCACCGAGATGATGATCCTGATGCTGGCCCCGATGACGCCGCACATCGCCCACGAGATGTGGGAGGCCACCGGGCACGATTCGATGCTGGGCAAGGAGCACTGGCCGTCGTGGGACGAGAGCCTGGCCGCATTGGAGACGGTGACGATGGTGATCCAGGTGAACGGCAAGGTCCGGGATCGGTTCGAGGTGCCGGCCGATATCTCCGACGATGAGGCTCGGGCGATGGCACTGGCCTCCGAGCGGGTCCAGGCCTACACCGGAGGCGATGAACCGGCCCGTGTGATCGTCCGGGCGCCCAAACTGGTCAACGTCGTCGTCCGGTGAGGTTCTCCGCTGCCGAGGCACTGCGCGCTTCCGGCATCGACGAGGCGCAACTGGCGGCCGCTCTCCCCAGCGTCGATCCGTCCCGGGTCCCGGTATGGCAGGCGGCGAGGTGGTTCCGGTTGTTCTGGGCGAAGGGGATCTCGGCCGTGGCGATGCCGTGGGGTGTCTACCTGGCGCCCGAGGTGATGCGGCGGCCGCAGGCCGACCTGGGCCCGTTGGTCGTGCACGAACTCACCCATATCGAGCAGTGGCGCCGATTGGGCCCGCTGGGATGGGCCAGGTCGTACCTGGGGGACTACCTGCGGGGGCGGCGGGGAGGCCTGTGCCACCACGAGGCCTACCGGGCGATCGGCCTGGAGGCCGAGGCGCGGGAGACGGCCAGGGCACTGCGTCCCCCGGAGCGCCCGACGTGATCGAAACCAACGACAACCGGCCCTGGGGCATCGGCCATGCCGTGCTTGCCGTCTTCGTCGGGCTCGTGGCGGTGGTCATCGCCGGGATCGCCCTGGGCCCGGGGCCCACCGACGCCGAGGTGTGGCGTTTTGTCGTCCCGGCCCAGACGCTGGCCACGGTCGGCCTGGTGGCGGCGTTGGCATCGGCGAGCGCAAGGCGCCGGGTCTCACTGGGCCTCCGGTATGAGGGGAGTGACCTGATCGGCCTCCCGATCGGCCTGGGGATTCAGATTGCGGCTTCGGTGGTGCTGACGATCATCGTCCTGGTGTTCATGGACGGTGAAGCGCCCACCCAGGAGGTGATCGATTCGGCGGCGACGCTCTCCGGCTTGGACAGGATGCTGGTGGTGTTGGGTGCCGGCCTGCTGGCACCCGCCTCGGAGGAACTGGTCTTCCGGGGTGTGTTGCTGCGGGCGTTGATCGTGCGGCGCGGGGCCACGTACGCCACCTACGTGTCGGCGCTGGCGTTCGCAGCCCTCCATCTGCTGGACCCGAACGCCTGGCTGGCGGTGCCGGTCCTGTTCGTGGTCGGGGTGGTGCTGGCCAAACAAGCCATCGCCACCGGCCGCCTGGCCCGCCCGTTCCTCACCCACGCCGCCTTCAACCTGGTGGCAATCGCCTCGCTGTTCCTGGGCGAGTAGGGATGAGGTCGGGGCTGCCCAGGGTGACAAACCTCACCTGACGAAACGG
>CBDUUY010000112.1:0-7366 GCA_965370535.1 uncultured bacterium | reverse complement strand
TCTGGTTTGCGGTACTGCTGGTCTACCGGCGGAGGGAGGAACTCGGCCTGGTGCTCTCCTCTGTGGCGCTGTCGGAGATCCGGCCGTTCCTCACAGCAGGAAGAGACATCGTGATTCGCACGGTTGCCCTCCTCGCCGTATTTGCGTATGCCACCCGTGTGGCGACCCGGATCGGTCATCCGTCGGCAACCGCGGTGGCCGCTCACCAGGTTGCGTTCCAGGTGTGGATCTTCCTGGCTCTGGTGGTGGATGCCCTGGCGATCGCCGCTCAGGCGCTGATCGGCCGCCTGCGGGGGGCCGGGGACCTGGAACAGGCCCGCCGGGTGGCCGATCGGCTGGTGGTCATGGGGTTCGTAGTCGGCCTCGTGCTGGCGGGAGTTCTCTTGCTGGCCTCCCCGTGGCTGCCGGGATGGTTCACACCCGATCCTGCTGTGGCCGCCGCCATCGATGGGATCTACTGGTTCCTGCTGGCCGGGATCCCTCTGTCGGCCGTGGTCTTTGTCTGGGACGGAGTGTTCCTCGGCGGAGGCGATTTCACCTATCTGGCGATGGCGATGGTGGGCGCGGGTGCGGTCGGGGTGGCGATACTGGCGCTGGTCGTGCCGATGGGTTGGGGGCTAGCAGGGGTGTGGTGGGCGATCACCGCCGTGATGGCCGTCCGCTTGCTCACATTGGCGTGGCGCCGGGCAGATCCATCTGGCCCGTTTCGCCTTCCTGCATGAGGTCGGTGCCCTTGGTCTCGGGGACCAACATCAGCAGGGCGGTCGATGCCAGCAGGACCCCGCCCAGGAAGGCGATGGTCAGCGGAATGCCCCATGCGTCCACCACAAACCGGCCCGCCACGAACCCCAGCAGGCCTCCGGTGATGCTGGCGTTGACCAGCCACGCCCCGGCGGTGGCTCGGATCCGGGTGGGGAACAACTCCGCCCGGTGGGCGCCGAAAGCCGGCGCGAAGGCGAAGGCTCCCACCATCGACACGAAGATGCCCGCTCCCATCAGCCAGGGTGTGGTCGAGAAGTAGAAGACGATCCCGCCCCCGACGCCGACGAAGGCTGCGAGCACCTCGGTGGGGCGCCGCCCGATGAGGTCGGCCATCCTCCCCCCGCCGAGCAGGCCGAGGGTCACCCCCGGTGCGCTGGTGAGGGCCAGCATCAGCGAGGCCGCCCCTGCGGACCAGTCGAGGTCGTTCTCCATCCGGACCAGCGCCAGGTTGGCGGCAGGGGCCGTGAACGCCGATATCGCCATCGAGACGCCGGCCATCGGCCAGAAGTATCTGGCCATTCCGGCGCGGAAGACCTCCCGCAGCGGAGGGCGGGTGTCGCGTTGCCGGTAGGCGCGGGATTCCCGGAGGCGCATGGCCAGCAGGGGGAGCGCCAGCATCGGGATGGCGCTGAGCCCGAATAGAAGGCGCCAACCGTCGGGTGAGCTCTCTCCGAGCAGTCGCATCAGCAGGCCGAAACCGGTCCCGAGGCTGACGAACAGTGTGGAGATGGCGAGTCCGTAGCTGCGGACGGCAGGGTTGAGTTCTTCGGCGAGCACGATGATCGTTAGGGCCGCCAGCGCCGCCCCTCCCACCCTGGCGGCCGCCTGCAGCCAGATGTACGCAGCAAAGCTCGGGGCAAAGGCGGTCATCAGGTTGAAAAGCCCGAGCATGAAGAACGCCACCAGCAACGGGGTACGGCGGCCCCTGTGATCGCCCCACCAAGAGAACAACAGACCGATGAGAGCCACCGCCCGGACGATCGACAGGAGGCCGAAGATGTCACCGTCGTCGAGATCGAACGTCTCCCTCACGAATGGCAGGGTGTGAGTGATGACGGTGCCGGTCCATCCCTGAGTGAAGGCGACCGCGGTGAAGAGGGCGAGGATGCCCACTTCCCGCCGTTCCAGCGGGGCCGGCGGGCGCAGATGGGTGAGGAGTCCGGTCATCGGATCGGTCGGCTGGTGTGCATCGGCGGCGAGATTACCGGGAACACGTCGGCTTTCGATACCGTTGTACGCCCGAACCCGACGAGCGGAGCCGCTTCGTGGACATCACGAGCCTCAATCTGGCCAGCATGCTGATCGCTTTCGTATTCGGGGCGCTCTCGTTTCTGTCACCGTGTGTGCTGCCGTTGCTGCCGGGTTACCTCTCGATGATGTCGGGATACTCGGCGCAGGATCTGGCAGAGGGCGAGGTCTCCGGCCGCAGGATGTTGCGGGTCTCGGTGCTGTTCGTGGCGGGTTTCACGGCGGTGTTCGTGGCTCTGGGGGCGACGACCACTTCGTTGGCGCGGAGCCTAAATCAGAGCACGAGTGTCATCAACGTCGTCGGGGGGTGGCTGGTCATCGGACTCGGCTTGTTCATCGCCGTCACCGCGATTTGGAACCCCTCGTTCCTGATGCCGTTCATGCGGGAGCGCCGGATCGAGGTGCGGCCTTCCCGCCTGGGAGCCTGGGCGCCGCCCGTCATGGGGGTGGCATTCGGATTTGGCTGGACGCCGTGCATCGGCCCCACGCTGGGCTCCATCCTGGCAATAGCCGCCCCGGGCACCATCCCCCAGGGCATGATCCTGCTGGCGTTCTACGGGTTGGGCCTCGGAGTGCCCTTCGTGCTGTTCGCCATCGGCATCGACAAGTTGTACGGGACCCTGGCATGGTTCCGCAGCCACCTGAAGCCGATCACCATCGTGTCGGGCTCGCTGTTGAGTTTCTTCGGCGTGCTGATGCTGACCGGGCAGATCATCGAGTTGAACCGATGGCTGCAACGGATCCTCCCCGAACTCCCCTTCAACTCGTAGCCGTCCACCTACTCTGACCGATGTGGGAATGCGTTCGATGACTTCTCGAGCGGTTAACAATCCTCAAACAGTGGCCGCCGACGATAGGGCCGGAAGGAGGCCGAGGTGAGCGCCCGGGGCACGGTTCTGTTGATAGAGGACGAGGAGGCGATTGCCGACCTCGTCCGTATGTATTTCGAGCAAGAGGGATACCGGTTTGTGCACGCCGCCGACGGCGAGGCCGGCCTCGATGCCGTGAGGGATCGCAACCCCCGGGTGGTTCTGCTGGACCTGGGACTGCCGGGCATCGACGGTATCGAGGTGTGCCGCCGCATCCGGGCAGCATCGGATGTGCCGGTGATCATGCTGACGGCCCGCGACACCGAGGTGGACAAGATCGTCGGACTCGAGATCGGCGCCGACGACTATGTGACCAAGCCGTTCTCACCTCGTGAGTTGGTGGCCCGGGTGCGGGCGGTGCTGCGGCGTTCGGAGGAGGCCCCCCGGGCTCCCTCGGTGATCGAGGTCGGCGCCTGGGAGATCGACAGTGGCCGCAGGGAAGTGAGGCCCGATACCGGCGATGCCATCCGGCCCACCGCCAGGGAATTCGACCTGCTCTGGTACCTGGCCGAGAACCAGGGCCTGGTGTTGTCCCGGGCGCAGATTCTCGAGGCGGTCTGGGGATACGACTACTTCGGCGAGACCCGCACTGTGGATGTGCACGTCCGTCAGTTGCGGAAGAAACTCGAAGGCATCCCCATCGAGACGGTATGGGGAGTCGGCTACCGGATCAGCGACTGAACCATGCGGCGCAGGGTCTTCTGGGGCGTCGTCGGGGTGGTTCTGGTGACGTTGACGGCAGCCGCTCTCGCCGGGGCGGTGCTGATCAACCGTTCGGTGCAGGAATCCGTGCGATCCGAGTTCGATCGCCAGGCCGCGGCGACCGCACGCCTGATCCAGGCGACGGTCAACGCTCCTCGCGTCCCGGGCGGGCGCCAGGCGGAACTGGCGGCACTGCTGAACGTAGCGGCCTCGGTGGGTGGCCACGACTACGTCGAAGCGGCGCGGGTGGACTCCGGTGGCGCGGTCTCGATCGTCGGGACCAAGTCCAGTCTGCTGGATCAGGCGCCGGTGGACATCTCGAAGATCAGCGGCCGATTCCATTTCGAGGCCGAAGTGGATGGTGAGAGCGTTGCCGCCTTCCTGATTCCGGTGAGGACCGCTGAGGGCCGCATGGTGATAGCCATCGGCACCAATCTGGAGATCATCCCCTGGCGGGGCGTGCTGGTGCGGTTCGGCTGGTCGATCGCCCTGGGGATTCTGCTGGCCTCCCTGCTGGCGGGATGGCTGGTCCGGTCCCTGGCGCGGCGCCTCGACGGCCTCCGCTCCGCCTCCAGCCGAATGGCGGCGGGAGACCTGGGAGTGCGGATCGAGGTGGGGGCCGCCGACGAGGTCGCCGAGGTAGAGGTGGCCTTCAATGAGATGGCCGGTGGTTTGCAGGATGCCAGGAGGAGGGAGCGCGAGTTCCTGGTGAGCGTGTCCCACGACCTCCGAACACCTCTGACGACCATCGGGGGATACACCGAGGCGCTGGACGAGGGGCGGGTGGAATCCGAAGATGTGTCCAGGGTGGCCGGTGTCATCCATCGTGAGTCGGATCGGCTGCGCAGGCTGGTGGAGGACCTGATGCTGCTGGCGCGGATCGAGGCCCGCGAGTTCAGCCTGCGTCCCGAGATGGTCGATATGTCCGGCCACCTGACGGGAGTGGCGGAGGCGTTTCGGGGCAAGGCGGAGGATGCCGGTGTCGAGTTGGAGACCGAGATCACCGGGGTGTTGGAGGTGCTGATCGACCCCGATCGCATCGCCCAGGTGGTGGGCAACCTGATAGAGAACGCCCTGCGCTACACGCCTGAGGGCGGCAAGGTCCGGTTGGGGCTGCGGGAACAGGACGGGTACGTCCGCATCTCGGTGATCGACAACGGGCCGGGTATCGAAGAGGAAGACATACCCCATGTCTTCGAGCGCCTCTACGTGACTCAGCGCTATCGGCCGGTGCGGCCGGAGGGCAGCGGCCTCGGGTTGTCGATCGTGAAGGAACTGGTCGATGCGATGGCCGGGACGACCGACGTGAGCAGCAAGCCGGGGGAGGGCACCACGGTGGTCGTGCGGGTTCCGATGGCCCCTCCGCCCACTCCGGGCACGCCGTAGGCGGCAGGCGGGCCATCCCCGTGGTCCGCTGAGAGCCGAACCTCCACGATGTCTCGCGATCCTGAGTGTCCGGACCCCGTCTAGCCTCCGGTTCATGGATTTCATGAGGGTCGCCGGGGCCCAGATCAACCTGACTGTCGGAGATATCGACGCAAACGTGGTTCGGGTGACCGAGGCAATGGCCTGGGCCGAGGAGGTGCAGGCCGATGTCCTGCTGCTCCCCGAACTCGCCATCACCGGATATCCCCCCGAGGACCTGGTATTGCGCGACGGCTTCGTCACAGCCAACATCGAGGCGCTGCATCGTGTTGCCAAGTCGGCGGGGCAGACCGTCACTGTGGTGGGGTTCGTCGATCGGGCCGCCGGGACGGTCCGCGACGATGCCGGACACGGCAGGGTTCACAACGCTGCGGCACTGGTCTATGAGGGGCGGGTCAGGGGGATCTATCACAAAGGCCTGCTTCCCAACTACGGCGTGTTCGACGAGGATCGCTATTTCGTCGCGGGTTCGGACCCGGCGGGGATATGGGAGATCAATGGGGTGATCGCAGGCGTTTCGGTCTGTGAGGACATCTGGGTCGAGGACGGGCCCCCCAAGGCCCAGGCCGCAGCCGGGGCCGACATCCTGCTGAACATCAACGGCTCGCCGTTCCATATCGGCAAGGCGGCCGAGCGTGAGGCGATGCTCTCCGAACGGGCGCGCGCCACCGGACTGCCCCTGGTGTACGTGAACCTGGTCGGTGGGCAGGACGAACTCGTCTTCGACGGCCAGAGCATGGTCTTCGCCTCGGACGGTTCGCTGGTGTATCGGGCGCCGCAGTTCGCCGAGGATCTCTTCTGGGTGGACCTGCCGCTTTCGGATGAGGGCCAAAGCGGGGTGGAGGCGATCACCGTCAGCAGGGGCGACCTGCTGGAGGGTGATCCGGAGCCGCCGCCGGAGCCGCATCTTCCCCTGGACGGGGACGAGGAGATCTACCGGGCGCTGTGCATGGGCCTGGCCGACTACGTGCACAAGAACGGTTTCGAAGACGTGCTGGTGGGTCTGTCGGGCGGCATCGATTCGGCTCTGACCGCCGCGGTGGCGGCCGATGCCCTCGGGCCGGAGCACGTCAGGGGCGTGACCATGCCGAGCAGGTACTCGTCCGAGGGATCGGTGGAGGATTCCAGGGCCTTGGCCGAGAACCTGGGAATCGGTTTTGAGGAGATTCCCATCGGGCCGCCGTTCGCCGGGTTCCTGGAAGTGCTGGGGGATGCGTTCGAGGGCACTGAGGCCGGTGTCACGGAGGAGAACCTGCAGGCCAGGGTGCGGGGGTCGATCCTGATGGCGCTGTCGAACAAGTTCGGCGGCATGGTGCTGGCCACCGGCAACAAGTCGGAGATGAGCGTCGGGTACGCCACGCTCTACGGCGACATGGTGGGCGGGTATGCGGTGCTCAAGGACGTCTTCAAGCAGACGGTGTATCGCCTTGCCGAATGGCGCAACCTGGACGGCGAGGTCATCCCCAGGGCGATCATCGACAAACCCCCTTCCGCCGAGCTACGGCCCGATCAGTTGGATACGGATTCGCTGCCGCTCTACGCGGTGCTGGACGCCATCCTGGAGGCCTACGTGGAGGACGACCGCTCGGCGGCCTCGATCATCAAAGACGGCTTCGACAGGGGAACGGTGGAGCGGGTGATCGCCATGGTCGATCGCAGCGAGTACAAGCGGCGGCAGGCCGCTCCCGGGGTCCGGATCACCACCAAGGCGCTGGGCAGGGATCGCCGCCTCCCCATCACAAACCGCTTCCATCGTCCGCAGGACTAGCAACGGACGGTGGGGGTGTCTGCTACCCTCCGTAGTGGGTTGAGAAAGGGAGAACGCCGTGCGGAGGGCAGGCGTGTTTGCGGTCGTGCTATGGGCGATCGTGGTGGGGTTCGTCCCGTTCTAGCCGGAGACAGGTGTCCCGGCGAGTGACGGGTTAGATTCGGCGTATGACCGAAACGCCCACCAACGAATCAGACGTGGAACCCGTCGAGGACGAGGAGTCCCGGCGGCGGTTCCGGCTGCGGTGGACCTGGGCCGACATCCGCGCTATCGCACCCGTGATGATGTTCATCCTGTGGCTGGGGGCCGCTCTCGTAGTGGCGCTGGCGCGGGTCGATCCCTGGAACGAGTCGAAGTCTTGGCGCAAGTGGCTGGGCGCCGACCAACGGGGGTGGGAGATCCTCATCCCCGGTCTGCTCCTGGCGTTTGCCGTTTTCGCATACACCAGGGCCCACGACCGCTGGTCCGAGGAGGGATGGTCACCCGAAACCCTCGGCATGGTCCTGATCGGCTCCGTTGCAGGGGTCGGGGGCCTGCTGTGGGGCCTCTACGCCCTCGGAATGCGCCCCTTCACCGGCTGAGCGGCAGACGG
>CBDUUY010000111.1:0-7382 GCA_965370535.1 uncultured bacterium | reverse complement strand
ACCGCGCCGGGCAGCGCCCCGCCGACCCCGGCGAGGGACGGCTGGCAACCCAGTCGGCCGACGACGAGGAGGCCTGGGACCGGAGGGACACCGAGCGCAACTGGGCCACGCTCGCCGAAGTCGAGCGGGTGGCGGGCGAGTTGGGAGCGACCCACTCGCAGGTGGCTCTGGCCTGGCTGCTGACCAAGCCCGTCGTGTCGTCGGTGATCATCGGGGTCCGGACGATGTCCCAGTTGGACGACAACCTGGGCGCCGCCGACCTGGTGCTGCCGCCGGAGGCGATTGCCGCCCTCGACGAGGTGAGCGCTCCCGCCCTCGGATACCCCTATCGGTTTATGTCGCTCTACGGGGCGCGCAAACCGTGACGCTGCTGCTCTGGTTCATCCTGGCACTCATCTCCTGGCCGCTGGCGCTGTTGGCGCTGCTGCTGTGGCCGATCGTGTGGCTGCTGAGCATCCCGTTCCGGCTGGTGGGGATCTCGGTGCGGGGAGCGCTCGACCTGATCGAGTCGATCGTGCGATTGCCGTCCCGGCTGCTGGGAGGACGGCCCGACCGCCGCTGACCGCCGAACGGATCAACCGGCCGGGTGATCCGTGGCCGGGCCACCGCCGGGTCAATCGAGATCGGGGGCGGACGGGGCGAACCCGGTCTCCTGGTGGGTACCGGCACCGGCGGAGAGCACATGCTCCGTGCCACGCCGGGTGGCCGTGACCTCCCTTGCTCAGGGGCCGGGGAGCATTGGGATCTGCGATGGTGATCGGGGTGATCGGCCGCCCCGGCAGGGCGGGGGGTGGCAGATCGCTCGGGAAGATCGACCTGTTACGGTCTGACCCTATGACCAAGAAGGGCCTGCGCCCCACCGGGGCTCCGCCGGGTGGCAGAATCCTTGGCGTTGCAGGGCGGATGGCCGGCATCCGCTGCGAGGATTCGGAGGTGTTGTGAAGGTTGCAGTCATCACGGGACCCGGCGAAGTCGAACTGCGGGAAGAGCCCGATCCCATTCCCGGTCCCGACCAGGTCGTCGTAGAAGTCGCCGTGTGCGGAATCTGTACGTTGGAGCGGAGGCTCTTCGCCGGTGACAAGGAGTGGTATCCGGTCGCTCCCGGTCACGAGGCCGGCGGCTTGATCGTGGAGGTAGGAGAGGCCATCAAAGGCCTCCCCGGCTCGTCGAAGGTGGGCGATCGGGTCACAATGGACCTGTTGACGAGGTGCGGCGCTTGCGGCCCGTGCCGTCGTGGCAAGACCTCCCTCTGTCGCTACCGCCAGGGCAGGGTCTTGTCGGATGGCACCGTGTCTTTGGGCGGCTTCGCCGACACGGTGGCGATCGACGCCAAGTCGGTGTACCGGGTCGGGGATGCCCCGATGATCCATGCGTCCATGGGCGAACCGGTCGCCTGTTGCTTGCACTCGCTGCGGCAGGGTGGGTTCGGTCCCGGCGACCGTGTTGCCATCATCGGCGGAGGCTTCATGGGGCGGATCCACATGGCGCTCGCCCGGGTGGGCGGCGCCGCTCGCATTGGCGTGATCGATGTCTCAGAGGATCGTCTGGAGGCGGCTGTCGGAGCAGGCGCCGACTGGGTCGCCACCCCCGAGGACGCCGCGAAGGCCGGTGGGAAGCAGGACGTGATCCTCGTAACCGCCATGGACGGCGTCGATCTCGCCGTCGAGATGGCCGATCTCGGCGGCACGGTCGTGCTGTACAGCGCATTCGACAACGAACTGCCGATCACCGTGGGTGCCGACAAGTCCCATCGCGAGGAGATCGCCATCGTCGGTGCCTTCAGCCAGGAGCCCGAAGACTGGAGGCTGGGCTCCGCGTACATCCGGTCTGGCCTCATCGCCGACGACCTGGACAGACTCGTCACCGCCAGGTACCCCTTCGAGCAGATCGGCGATGCGCTGCGTTTGGTCACCACCGAGCCGACGTACCGGGTCTTCGTCGAACCCGAGCACGGCTGATGAGTGGCGAGATCGTCGTCGGTGTGGACATCGGGAGCAGTGCGGCCCGCGCCATCGCCGTGAACCGCGAGGGTGGCATCGTTGCCGAGACCCGGACGCGCTTTGAGGGCCCCGATGGACTCCCGGTCGGCGAGGTCGATCCGGCGATGTGGCTGGCCGGATTGTGTGCTGCGGTGCGGGAACTCGATTGTGACGCTCCCGCCGCCCTTTGCGTCGGGGGCCAGGGACCCACGACGGTGGCCTCCACCGGGGAAAGGGCGTTCACCTTCCGGCATCCCGCCGCGGCGGTGGGCGGTCCACCAGAGCAGCACGCCGCCCACACCGCGTTACTGAGAGAGCGATATGGAGATGCCGTCGAACCCCGTCAGATGTGGGATTACCTGCTGTCCCGCCTCGGTGGTGCCCCGGACATCCAGAGCGTGTGGCCGACGATGAGCGGTCTTCCCGGCTTCGGGGATGCCGTCCCGGTCGGTGAGAGCATCGGCGTGAGCACGGGTGCCCACGGCTTCCCCAAAGGGATCGTGCTGGTCCCCGGCTCCAACGACGCCTATATGACCGCATGGGCCGGGGCGATCGACACCCCCGGCCGTGCCTTCGATCCGGGAGGAAAGACGGGCGGTCTCGGGATCGCGGTAACCGCCGGTGAGCACGAGGACCTTGCCGAGTACGGGATGCCGAGCCATGTGCCGGGGATCGCCGTTGTCGGTGGGCCGGTGGCATCGCACGGCGAGATCCTGGATTGGTGGGCGCGGATGACGGGCCGCAGTGTCCCGGGGCTCATCGAACTGGCCGCCGCAGTCGATCCCGGGTCCCAGGGGGTCATGGTGCTGCCGTTCCTCGAGGGAGAGCGGGCGCCGCGCTGGAATCCCCATCTCCGGGCGGAGATCCATGGGTTGGCCATCGACTCCGGCATCGGTGTCGTGACCCGGGCCCTGTTGGAATCGACCGCCTACGGCCTCGGGCACATCGCCCGCGCTCTGGCCGAGCAGGGGGTCACGTTGCACAGGGTCGTCTGCTCGGGCGGTCCGTCACGCAGCCGGGTGTGGACATCGATCAAGGCCGCCGTGCTGGAGGTTCCCATCGAGGTTCCCGACTGCGACGAGATGGCCGCCTACGGAGCCGCGCTGGGAGCGGGCTCCGCCCTCGACTGGTGGCCCAGACCGGGGGAGGGCGTGTCCGGCGACTGGCCGATGCCGGCCGTCACCACGATCGAGCCTGAGCCGCTCGATGTGTATAGGGAAGGCCTCGATCGTTTCATTGCTCTCGGCGACGAGGCGGTGGCGCGGTTCGGACGAGATCACACGATCGACTGAGGAAAGGAAACCAGAGATATGGAGCACATCTCCTCGGCCGTAGGCGCAGGCAAGACTCGCCGTGCGTCGCGCTTCATCCAGAAGGACGGGCGAGCCCTTCTCGTCGCCATCGACATGCAGTCGTCCTCGGGTGAGGGCCCCGATCTCGACGTGGTCGAACGGGTCGCCGAGGGCGGGCCCGATGGGATACTCGCTTCGTGGCAGGTCGCCCGGCGGTACCCCGAGGCGTTCGCCGACTGTGGCCTCGTGCTGCGGATCGATGGAGCGCTCACCCAGATGGGCGATTGTTCGTCGGGCGATGTCTTCTCGCTCATGTATGGGGCCGAGCAGGCGGCGGTGCTCGGCGCCGACGCTGTCGTGCTGATGGTGTTCCCGGGGGCCGACGATGAGTACTTGTCGCTCCGCCGCCTCGCATCTGTGGTCAAGGAGTGTGAGAACATCGGGATGCCGGTGATTGCCGAATCGATCCCCGGGTCCTGGGCCAGGACCGTCCCGTGGGACACCGAGCACATCGCCAAGGGCGCCCGTGTTTGTGTCGAGATCGGCGCCGACGCTATCAAGACGATGGCTCCTCCCGACATCGCCGACCTCTCGAGGGTCATGGCGAACTGCGAAGCGCCGCTGTTCGTGCTCGGTGGTCCCAAGAAGGACAGCGAGGACGAGGCGGTGCAGTACGCCGCAGATGTCGTCGCCGCAGGAGCATCGGGGATCGCCTTCGGTCGAAACGTGTGGGGCGCCAACGACGTGGTGGCGATGGTGCGCCGGCTCCACGAGGCCGTCCACGGGTAATGACAGCAGGAGAGGGACCGTGTCGATGCTCGATGAGGTCGACAGGCACCCCGGCCCGATCGCAGGGCATCGCTCGATGAGACCGCTCTCCGGGCGTGTGCCGTGCCGGAATCGGCATGCCGGGAGAACGCAACGAACGGTGGGGATGTAGCATTCTCGCCGATGGATGGAGGCCACCGCCCGATTGCGGCTGGGGCGCGAGTCCATGGTCCGACGATCAGTCCATTTGGGCTTGGTCGTGAACAGACGGGAGCACGCCTCTTCATCGATCAGCGACGCAGGCTGGGTACTCGGGGATCAAGGTCGGAGTGACGGGCGGACGATCCGGAGGTGCCGGATCGATTGGGAGATTCAAGCCCATGGAACGAATGTCTATCAAGCTGTTGACGGTGTTGGCCGTGTTCGCCCTGGTGGTGGCGGCGTGCGGCGGTGACGACGGCGCCGGAACCCTGGCACCGGATCTGGCGGCCGCCGACTTCAACGGCGACGGAGTCGTTCGGATCGGTGTGGCGACCGACGGGGCCCGCGACGACGGCGCCTACTACCAGGCACTCGTCGAGAGGGTCGAGTCGATCTCGGTCGAGACCGGTTTCGAGCCTCCGATCATTGTGGATCTGATCGACCCTGCCAACTCGCGGGCCGAACTGGAGAACCTCGCTGCTCAAGGTGTTGACATCATTGCCATCGGGTCCGAGGCGGTTGCCCGTGACAACGAGGATCTGTTCACCACCTACGACGAGATCTTCTGGTACTGCAACTGCGGTTCTGGCTACCAGGACACCCCCGGCCTGCTGCGGAGCGCCGACAGCGGGGCCGAGTTGAACATCTCCGCCGGCTACGCCGCCGGCCTGTTGCTGCAGGAACGGGGCGGCGACAGCGTCGTTTTCCTCGGTTGCTGCGATCTGCCGTTCGAGTTCGAGTCGTTCTGGGGGTTCCAGTTCGGGCTGAGCCAGGTGGACGAGTCGTTCACGGCCACCTACGTGCCGACCGGGAACTTCCCATACGACTTCAACAACACGGCGGGTGCCACCGAGGCGTACAACAACGCCGTGGCCGAAGGCGCCGATGCGGTGTACCCGTTCCTGGGTGGAGCGAATGCGCCGATCGCGGCCCTTGCCAACGAGGACGGCCTCATCGTGAATACGGCCGGTTCGTCCAAGGGTTGCGAGCGCGAGGACGTCGCATACGACTTCGAGGTCATGTTCGACGCCGGCGACTACCTCGAGCCGCTGTTTGCGGAGATCCTCGCAGGCACCGCCCTGGAGGGCACGGCGCGCCGCTTCACGGTTGGTATCGACCCCCAGGTGGGCGCTGTCTTCTGTGACGCCACACCCGAGCAGGTGCAGATGCTGGCGGACTTCAACGTTCGTATCGGCGCCGGCGATTTCGGGGAGAAGATCGATGAGATCCTCTCCGAGGCGTACGGTTTCTAGAGGCAGCACGAGACGATGAGAGGACCCACGGTGGACACCCGATCGACGGGGTGCCCACCGTGGGTCTCTATGAGATCACCGGAGTACGACTGAATGCCCCCCGAGACCCGGTCTGAGGCGCCCGCCGTCCTCGAACTGCGCGGAATGACCAAGCGGTTCGGCTCGGTCGTGGCATGCGACGGCGTGGACTTCGACCTCCGGCGGGGAGAGATCCACGGCATCCTCGGCGAGAACGGGGCGGGGAAGTCCACGCTGATGAAGATGGTCATCGGCCTGGCGATCCCGGATCGGGGTTCGATGACCCTCGATGGGGAGCCGTGCCACATCATCGATCCTGTCGATGCCGCTCGTCACGGTATCGGGATGGTGCACCAGCACTACAGCCTGGTCGATGCACTCTCCGTCTGGGAGAACGTGGCGCTCGGTGAGACGGGAGCGCTCGACCCGGGGACCACCCGTGACAGGGTCGTCGAGATCACCGCGAGGTACGGCCTCGACGTCGATCCCGATGCACCTGTGAGGGATCTCACTGCCGGGGTCCGGCAGCGGGTCGAGATCATCAAGTGCCTGAGGCACGAGCCGCGGATCATCATCCTCGATGAGCCGACCTCCGTGCTCACACCGGCCGAATCGGAGCACCTGTTCGAGGTGCTCGGCGACGGCGTGCGCAGGGAAGGCTGGGCGGTGGCACTGGTCAGCCACAAACTCGACGAGGTGCTCCAGGCCACCGACCGGATCACCATCATGCGCGACGGGCGTGTAGTCGAGAGGGTGATGACCGGCGATGCGGACGCACCTTCCCTGGCGCGGGCGATGGTGGGCCGGAGTGTGACTCTGCGCACCGGTGCGGCATCGATCGGGGTGGTGCCCGATGCTGAACTCCAAGCTGTCGAGGTGCATGAACGCGACAAGGACACAACCCCGGTCCTCGGGATCGAAGGTGCATCCCTGAAGGCCGCCGACGGTGAGACTTTGCTCGACGGTCTCTCACTGGAGGTGTATCCCGGTGAGATCGTCGGTGTCGCCGGCGTGGAAGGCAATGGGCAGACCCCGCTGGCACGCGTGCTGGCCAGCCTCATTCGACTCGACGATGGGAGAGTCGTCGTCGATGGGGAAGCGATCCCCACCGGCAAGGCCGGGGCGATGCTCGATGCGGGGGTCACCGTGATCCCCGCCGATCGCCACCACTCCGGCTGTGTCCCCGAGATGTCGGTGGCCGAGAACCTGGTGCTGTCGTCTCTCGACGTGTATGCAACCTTCGGGGTCCTGCGGCAGGAGGCGATCCGTGAGCGGGCCCGGCAACTCATCGAGGAGTTCGACATCCACTGCCCGAGTTGTGAATCCCCGCTCGGCCAGTTGTCGGGCGGCAATCAGCAGCGGGTTGTGCTGGCCCGATCCCTGTCGGTGGGCCCGAAGGTGCTGATCGCCCATCAGCCCACCAGGGGACTGGATGTCGGGGCCATCGAATACATCGGGGAGCGGCTGCAGGCCGCAGCAGGTGGTGGCATCGGGGTGCTGCTGCTCTCCACCGATCTGGGCGAGATCGCCGCCCTCGCCGACCGCATCGTGGTGATGTATCGGGGGGCGATCATCGGGGAGATGGCCCGGTCCGAGATGGACCTGGAGCGGCTCGGCTTGCTCATCGGCGGATCCACAGTGGAGGAGGCGGCGGGATGACCGGCGTCGAGACTCGCGAGGCTCCGCTGCTCAGTGGCAGGTGGCGCTCCGGGCTGGAGCTGTCCATTCTCTATGTGCTCAGCATCGGTGGGGCGATTCTCATCTCAGGCGCCCTGGTGGCCATCACCGGTAACTCGTGGCTCACGGTCTTCGGGGCCTTGATGGACGGAGCCTTTCTTGCTCCCGGACGGTGGGGGGACACTCTCGTGATC
>CBDUUY010000110.1:0-7499 GCA_965370535.1 uncultured bacterium | reverse complement strand
ATGCGTCGGTGCGCTCGGCCGCCTCCTCCCACTCCCCGGCGAACGACCCGGTCACGTCCAGGAAGAGCCCGAACTCGTCGGCCGTCGACGCGACGCAGTAGTAGGTGCGAACACCGATGTCCCAATTCACGGGAGCATCACTGAACGCCCGTGAGAAGATCTCGGTGTCACCCTCGACCACTTCCCATTCCTCGAAGGCGGCTTCGCATGCGTCGAAGGTGTCATCGCCGTAGTCCTCGAGGCCGGGGAACGGTTCGTCGGCCTCCGCCGGGTATTCGAGGATGGCGAACACTTCGCTGGTGTGCGGGTCGCTGCAAGGCACCGGGAAGCTGCCCTTCAGGCAGATACCCTCTTCGACGGTGATGGGATGCTCCGGGGCGAGGCCTCCCAGGCGGCCGGTCACCAACTCCCGGCCGTCCGGTCCGGCCAAAGATGCCAGGCACGTCGTGTAGCGGGCGCCCTGATCCCACTCGGCCTCGTTCGGCGCGTAGGTCGACAGGTCGAGAGCGGTGGCCAGGTCGGGCAGTCCGATGTAGTCGGAGCCGCGCTGGCCGCAACCGATCAACCACTCCTCCCAGAGCACGGGATCGAACCGCTCATCGGGACCTTGCGGCAGTGCATCGCCGTACACGACCTCGAACATGTGATCCTGATTGCAGTGGACCAGGCCGAAGGTGCCGTACGGGGCAAAGGGCGCGTTGCCGAGGTAGTCGTCGGTGAAGTCGAGGCAATCGCCTTCCTTCCACAGATAGGGATCGGAAGCCTCGGCGAGGTCGATCATCATCTGTTTGGAGATCTCGCGTGGCCCGATGAGAAGAAACGTGTGGGTCTCGTCGTTCCACATCAACCACTCGGTTCCGTCTACGTTCCCTCGATAGGCGATCGCCTTGCCGACCAGTTTGACCGCCGTCGGATTGCGGCCGCTCAGATAGCCGACCAGTCCCTCCGAGAGGTCGGGAGCGCCACGAAACTCCCCGGCGTTGGTGATGGAGAGGACCGTCACACTGTCGCCGGATCCATCGCCGAACTGCCCCACACTGACGCCGCCGATCCAGTCCTGGCGAAGCTCGTCGAATGGAGCGAAGAGTTCGGTGAGTTCGTCCTCGGCGAGATCTGTTTCGGGCCACCACCTGATCCGGAGCGCATCCAGGGCGTAGCGGGCGAGATCGTACGGATCCTCTTCGAAGTGGCTCAGCACGGTGTCCATCTGGAACTGCTTGGCCTCGTCGAGGGCGGTCAGCGTGAGTGTGTCCGAGCTTGCCATCACAAGGTCCAGCGAGCCGTCTTCGTCCCCGAGGGAGATGTCGAATGCCATGGACATCTCTGTTGTGCTCTGCGACGAGATGGCCACGCCGCGCACCGGATCGAAGCGAACACTGCCGGACATCTCCGCCTTGCTGATCCTGATCGAACCCGCGGCCTCGCCCGTTCCCAAGATCTCGAGCATCTCGGCGATGCCGGCAGCCCCGACCTGGCCGGAAACCAGGTCGAGCGCATCGGCGAGATCCCACTCGATCGGGACGGCATCGGCATCCGTCGTGTATTCGATGACGAAGATCCATCCGTCCTCGGTCTCCTCTTCGCCGGTGATCTCTACATCCACCGCCACATCGCCGAGCAGCGGGTCGGTGATGGTGGAGGACCAGGTATCGCCCACATCGACCGGGTCGCCGGTCAGAGGAGGGCCGACCAGGCCGAGCACATCGAAGGCGCCGGGTTCCGTTCGATAGATCGCCGGTGTGCCCCCATAGCCCTCGACGACGACGGCCGAGTCATCGATGAGGAGAGGGATCAACGTGCCTTCGAACTCCAGGAGTTCGGTCTCGTCCATCTCCTGGCTGAACTCGAGCCGATCGACCTTGCCGGACATCGTCCCCTCTTCGGGCATGAAGGCCGCCACGATCTCAAAGGATTCCCCGGGTCCGGCCAGAGTCAGTTGGAGTTGGCGCCCCGTGAGGTCGAAGGCGAAGGAAATCGTGTTGGGGCCGGGCGGCTCATCGGCAAGAACACCGGTCACGGTGGCGTCGAGCGACATGGTGCTCGTGGCGTCATACGTGGCGTAGAGATCGGGGGCCAGGCCGAGCCGCAGCGTCTGGGCGGCCAGTCCGGGGGGCTCGGTCGTGGTAGTGGTGGTGCTCGTCGTCGTAGTGGTCGTGGTGGTGGTTGTCGTCGTCACCGGGGCCGTCGTGGTGGTCGTCTCTGCCGCGCTGCCGGAACAGGCAGCGATGACGAGAGCAAAGGCGATCGCTGCGGCCGTTCGTGCGGCGGGATATCTCATCGGGTACCTCGGTAGCTGGATTCAAACTGGCCAAGATCATCAATCATCGGCGGAGGCCAGGGTGACGGTGAGCGTGAGTGTCTCCTCCTCTCTGATGACGGTGATTTCGACGTGGTCACCGGGCCGGTGCTCGATCACCTTCACACGCAGTCGGCCGGCGTTGTCGATCGGCTCGCCGTCCAGGGCGATGATCAGGTCACCGACCTCGAGGCCTGCCCGGCTTGCCGGGGATCCGACGACCACCTGTTGCACCAACGCTCCGGCGATCTCACCGGACGCGGCGGTGGCAGCCACCCCGAGGTAGGCCAATTCGACATCCTCTCCGGCTACCAGTTGGGTGGCGACCATCACAGCCAGATCGATGCTGATCGCAAACCCGACGCCTTCGTTGGTCCCGCTGATGGTGAAGATGAGGTCGTTGATGCCGATGACCCGGCCGTCGACATCGACCAGTGGCCCTCCGGAATTGCCGGGGTTGATGGCCGCATCCGTCTGGACCATGGTCACCCCGTCGATGGAACGGTCCACCGCGCTGACGATGCCTGCCGTGACCGTGTTGCCGAAGCCGAACGGGCTGCCGAGGGCCACCGCCAACTGGCCGACACGCAGGTCGGCGCCGATCGCCAGTTCGGCGGTGGGGAAATCCGACCCGTTCTCGATCTTGACGACCGCGATGTCGGTCTTCTCATGTGTGCCGATCACCAGGCCGTTCACGACGCTGCCGTCCGCCATTCGAACCGTGACCTCATCGACGTTCTCGAGCACATGGGCAGCGGTGAGGATGTATCCCTCGGAGTCGTAGATGACCCCGGAACCCAGGGCGACCCTCGTCTCCAATTGCACCACGGCCGGGCCGACCTGGGCGGCGATCCGGGCGACCGGTTCCAATTCGACCGGGATCGTTGTCGTGGTGGTCGTGGTGGTGGCCGGGGGCAGCGTGGTGGTTGTCGTCGTGGTTGTCGTTGTCGTGGTGGTGGTCGTGGCGGCCGGTGCCGCCATCGTGGTGGGGGCCGGTGTCTCCGGCGCGGTGATCCGCCCGACCGCAAACGCGGCGACGACCGCGATCACTGCGGCAGCCAGGACGGCGATCAAGCGTTGCCAACCGGTTGGTGCTCCTGGATTCATGTGGGAGTGCCCCGTTCTCGTGGATCAGCCCGTCAGGTGCTCTGCGTCGATGGCGAACAGGTCGGCTGCCCCTGCCGTGGTCGTGGGCAGCAGGCCCCTCACCTTGGGAAGCAGGTGCCCGGCGAAGAACCGGGCCGTGGCGATCTTCCCGTGCAGGAATGGGTCGTCCCCGTCTCCGAGCCTGTCATGGGCCGCCAGTGCAGACACCCCGAGCAGCCATCCCCCAGCGGTGAGGCCGAACATCTCCAGGTACGGAGTGGCGCCGGCGAGGGCATCGTTTGGGTCGTCACCGAGGGCCGCCAGCAGTGCGGTGGAGGCTTCCCCGAGGGCGTCCACCGCATCGGTGAGGCCGGCCCCGATGGCCGCGAGGTCGTCGATCGCTGTGAGATCGGCTGCCACCGCCCTCATCTCGTCCAGCAACTCGCCGACGGCGTCGCCGCCTCGCATGGTCAGTTTCCGGGCGACCAGGTCGGCGCCCTGGATGCCGTTGGTTCCCTCGTAAATGGGGGCGATGCGGGCATCGCGGAAGTGCTGCGGCATGCCGCTCTCCTCCATGTACCCGAGGCCTCCGAGCACCTGCATGCCCAGCGAGGCAACCTCGACACCCATGTCGGTGGGCCATGCCTTGGCCGTCGGGGTGAGGATGGCAAACAACTCGAGGGCGCGTTTACGGGTGGCCTCGTCGGGGTGGTGGTGGCCCACATCGATGGCTTCGGCCGTCTTGAACACCAGGCACCGGGCCGCCTCGATCTGCGATTTCATCAGCATCAGCATCCGGCGCACGTCGGGGTGCTCGATGATCAGTGACATCTCGCCTTTGGGAGCGCCGACGGCCCGGCCCTGTTTGCGCTCCAGGGCGTATTCGACGGCGGCCTGGTAGGCGCGTTCGGCTACGGCGACACCCTGGAGGCCCACCTGGAGTCGGGCGTCGTTCATCATCGTGAACATGTATCGCATGCCCTGGTTCTCTTCACCGATCAGGTATGCGACCGACTCGTCGAAGGCGAGCACAGCGGTGGGGCTGCCGTTGATGCCCAGTTTGTCCTCGATCGACACCGTCTCGACTGAGTTCAACTCACCCAACGAACCGTCTTCGTTCAATAGGAACTTGGGTACGAGGAAGCACGAGATTCCCCTGGTGCCCGGAGGGGCATCGGGGGTTCGGGCCAGCACCAGGTGCACGATGTTGTCCGTGAGATCGTGGTCGCCCCATGTGATGAAGATCTTGCCGCCGGTCATCCGGTAGGTACCGTCTTCGGCGGGGACCGCCTTGGTGGTGAGAGCGCCGACATCCGACCCGGCGTCTGCTTCTGTGAGCACCATCGTGCCCGCCCACTCGCCGGAGACGAGTTTCTGCAGGAACATCGATCGCTGCTCGTCATCGCTGTGGACCAGCAGCATCTGATTGGCCCCGTAGGTGAGCATCGGGCAGAGAGAGAAGGCCATGTTGGCGGTGGTGACCATCTCGTTGACGGCCGATGCGACCACGCCCGGCATGCCTCCGCCGCCCCAGGCTTCGGGGAAGGCGATGGCCGGCCAACCGGAGGCCACGAAGGTCTTGTATGCCTCCTTGAATCCGGTGGGGGTGGTGACCTTGCCGTCGGAGAAGGTGCAGTGCTCCTTGTCACCGACTTCGTTGAGGGGAGCGATCACCTCGGCGGCGAACCGTCCTGCCTCGGAGAGAGCACCGGCGACGAACTCGGGGTCGGCGTACGGGAACGCATCGAACTCGGCGATGGCCGGGAGGCCCGCCACATGGTTGAGGACGAACTCTATGTCCTTGAGAGGGGGTCGATATTCGGTCATGCCGTTGAGGCTACGCCGCCGGGGCACAGAACGGCACGGTCGAACGGCCCTACTTCCCGACGGGTGTCCCGTCCAACGGCACTCCCGTGGGTGACGTTGGCGATGTCTTCGCCCGAGTTGGCCATCTGCCCTGGGGTCTACTCGGTGAGCTGGAACCAGGCGTCGTCCGTCGATGGCGCCACCAACCGGTCGCCGGCTCGGGTGTTCGGTGCAGGGTCGACCAGCGCGATCGCGAGGGTCTCCTTCCCCTCGGCGAAGGTCACGTTGCCCAGGAGGACCCGGTCGGCGGAATCGGTGTCATTGAGGAGCCACATCTCGATCGGCTGCCCCGGGGAATAATACGATTCGATTTCTGCTGGCGACCCGAGTGTCGACCCCTCTTGGAGCGGGATGCAGATGTTCCACCCCTCCCCCGATGTGAAGGTGCACAGCAGGGTGTCGGTGCTCAGTCAGGAGGGCGGAGTCTCCACGACAACCACGCCGAGAGCGAGTTCATCCTCAAGGGCCTTTGGCACGTCATCGTCAAGCATCGAACGCTCCATGGGAGAGCGCTCATTCCAGGCGGGTGGGTCTGGTCAGCCTGAGAACGAGTCGTAGAGCATCTTGCGGTAGGACTCATCCTCAATCACGAGTCGGAGCAGTGCCTCCTCCGTTTCGGTCCATCCAATGCTCTCGGCGAATTGCGTGAAGGGCTCTGTCCAGAACATCCAGGCACAATCCCCAAGGAAGTGAACGTTTCCGACAGAATCGACCCAGACGACCCCCTTGGTTCTGAACTCCTGGCCCTCCTGGAACACTTGAAGGTAGACAGTTCCCCCCACGGAAGCCGCTATCTCAAGAGGTCGGAACCGATACCCCGACACGTTGATGGGACCATCAGAGATTCCCTCCAAGGCCGCATCTCCGAGCACGACTGCGAGCGTCCCGAGGCCGTCGAGCCACACATCGTCATTCCGGCGCTCATCGACGTGCTCAGTCACTTTGACGGTGTCAGTCTGATACCAGACGCCACCAAACGCGAAAAGACCGGGAAGCAGGATGGGGTGGTCTACTGTCGTGCACCAATCGGGGCTGGTATCCACCTGCGGGATCACACCAGCTTCTCCCGGTTCCCCGCACGCCGCGAACGCGAGCGCCGCCACCGCCACGCAAATCAAGCACCTACGCAATCTGGGCATCTCCAACCTCTTCCCATTTTCGTCATACGTCTGGCGGATGGTGACGTTGTCGACGTAGTAGGCCATGTAGTTCTCCGAGGAGTCGACCAGGGAGCTGTCTACGAGAAGCTTCGCGCCATAGGCATCATGCCAGGTGTCCCGTCCAACGGCACTCCTGTGGGTGACGTTGGTGATGTCGAGGGCGAGGCAGGGGCCTCTCTGGTCGGGGCGCTAGGGTCGCCGATGATGCACAGCCCAAAGGAACAGCAGGTGATCGGCCACCTCGATGCCCTCGGTGCTCGCTACGAGGTACTCGACTGTGACCCGGCCCTCGCCGACACTGCCGCCTTCTGCGAGCACTACGGGTACAGCCCGGAGATCTCGGCCAACGCCATCGTCATCGCTTCCCGACGCCCGCCGGGCCGGAACTGTGTGTGCCTTGGCCTGGCGACCACACGCCTCGACGTGAACCGGGTGGTGAAGGGCCTGCTGGGTGTCTCCAAACTCTCGTTCGCCACGCCGGAAGCCACCATCGAGGCGACGGGCATGGAGATCGGAGGGGTGACGCCGTTCGGGCTGCCCGTGGACCTGCCCGTGTATGTGGATGCCCGCATCCCCGGATTGGAGAGATGCATCGTCGGCGGGGGGAGCCGATCGATGAAGATCCTCGTCGACCCGGAGGTGTTCACCCGGATGCCGGGCATCGAGGTCATCGAGGGCCTGGCCTCCTGAGAAAAGGCACGGTCTCGACGGCATCGGTTCCTACGCTCCCCCTGTGACCGATACCACGCCCGACACCGTTCCAGTCGATCGCCCCCGCCGGGCCTGGTCCAACGGCAACGGCATGCCCGTGTGGGTGCCCCGCCTGCTGGTGATGGTGTTCGGGACGATCGTCGGATTGTGGGCCGCCTTCAACGTGGTCAGCAGGTTGAAGGGGTTGTTCATTCTGCTGGCGATCTCCCTGTTCCTATCGATCGCCCTGGAACCAGGGGTCAACTATCTGGCCAAACGGGGGTGGCGCCGGGGCCTGGCAACCGGTGTCATGTTCCTGGCGGTACTGGTTGTGACGGGGCTCTTCATCGGTCTGATGGTGCCCCTGATTGTCGACCAGACCATCAAGCTGATCGACAAGA
>CBDUUY010000109.1:0-7502 GCA_965370535.1 uncultured bacterium | reverse complement strand
GTCGCACATACGATCGACCTCGGAGGCGGAGGCATCGGGCTTCAGGAGTGTGTGGTCGATGTACCCGGCGATGTCGGTGGGCACCTCGGCACCGTTCCCGTTGAACGAGATACGACTGGCACCGGCGGCCACGACATCACGGACCTTGTCGGAGGAGTGCACGGCACAGTCACCGATGCACGCCAGGTAGTCGTCCCAGGAACCGCCTGCGAGAACCGACAGGACCTCCCGGGTCACCGCCTCGACGATCGCTTCCTGGTCCATCAACTCTGCTCTCTCGTGGAGGCCGCACGGTAGCGCCGATCCACATCGTCGATCATCGCCACACGCCGGGCGTGGCGGCCTTCCGACCACGGGGTGTCGAGCCAGGTCTGGACGATCTGCCAGGCCAGGCTCTCCCCCACCAGACCGGCGCCCAGGGTCAACACGTTGGCATGGTTGTGTTCCCGGCTGTTGGCCGCCGACGACACGTCGTAGCAAAGGGCCGCCCGGACCCCCGGGACCTTGTTGGCCACCATCGACGACCCGATGCCGGCGCCGTCGATGACGATACCCCACTCTGATTCGCCGGAGGCCACCCTCCCGGCCACCAGGTGGGCGAACTCGGGGTAGTCGGCGGCCTCCGTCGAGTCGGTGCCGCAATCATGGATCTGCCATCCCTGCTCCTGCAACCGGAATGCGAGACGTTCTTTGAGCCTGAAACCGCCGTGGTCGGAGCCGATGGCAATGCTGCCCCCGGAGGCCGGGGAGGGAGCAGCCGGGGAGGCCGGTCCCGAAGAGGCCGGGTCCGGAGTGGATTCGGCGGAATCCCCGGAGGTGTCGCGGGCAATGGCGGCGACCACCTTGGCGACCAGAGCGCGAATCTCTTCTTCGGGTGGCAGGGGGCGGGGTCTCACCGGGTGATTATCCCACGGTGCGGGACCAGGCAGGCGGAGCCTAGGCTGGGCGGACCCGACCGGAGCCGACTATGGCCGATGATCCGGCACTCATATGGGAAGACGATGAGTCCCCCCGGCGGCGCCCGACCAGGGCATCACGCCCGGCGGCCGCCCCTACCTCGCCCGGGACGGAGCCTCCCATCCCCGGTGGGCGGATCCCCCTCAGCGAGGCTCACCATCAATTCGGCGTGCCTCCTTCGACCCTGGCGTCGTGGGCCAGGGCGGGCAAGGTGGACGCCGTCAAGGACGACGGGCGATGGATGGTCACCCCGGCCTCGGTGGCCGCCAGGCTCTCGGAGCGCCACGGCGGACGCCCCCGCACCAACCGCAAGAACACCACCACCCGGCGCAGAGGAGCCCCGGGCCCCATCGGGGACGGAACCACGATGCTGGTTCCCAGGGATGCCTGGGACAAGCTGATGGACCAGTTGGGGAACCTCCACGAGGCAGGTCAGATGCTCGCAGACGCCAGGGAGCGGGCGGCGAAGGCGGAGACCGAAGCACTGTTCCTTCGGGAGCGGCTGGCGGAGATGCGCACCCAACGGAATGAGCCCGGAACCGTGCGGGGAGAGGCAACCGGATCATCCTCACCGCAGCCGAACCTCTGGCAACGCATCCGCAGGGCGATCGCCGGCGGGTGACCGCCCGCCCCCATTGCGGGTTGCCTCACTAGATTGCCCCGGGATGGCACCGATCGTCACGACCAACGGCCTGAGCTTCTCCTACGGGAGCATCGTCGCCCTGACCGGGGTCGATCTGGAGATCCCCGCGGGCCGGATCGGCCTGGTGGGAGCAAACGGAGCGGGCAAGACCACGCTCATCAAACTGCTGCTCGGCATCCTCAGCCCAGCGGCCGGCAGCATCAACGTGCTCGGCCACCCGGTCCCCAGCGGCATGCTCGACGTGCGGTCCAGGGTCGGATACATGCCGGAGGGCCCCTGCCTTCCCCCCGACCAGACGGCGGCCGACTTCCTGATCTACGCCGCCGAACTGGGCGGATTGCCGCTGCGGGCAGCCAGGCAACGGGCCAGCGACATACTCACCATCGTGGGCCTCCACGAGGAACGGTTCCGTTTCCTGGGTGGGTTCAGCACCGGCATGCAGCAGCGGGCCAAACTCGCCCAGGCGATAGTGCACGACCCCGAGCTCGTGCTACTCGATGAGCCGACCGCCGGCCTCGATCCCGAAGGCAGGGAGGAGATGCTCGACCTGATCACCCGCCTCGACGAGTTCGGCATCAACGCCATCGTGTCGTCTCACGTGCTGCCCGACATCGAACGGACCTGCTCGTGGGTGGTCATGCTCGACGGTGGCAAGGTGCTGCGCTCGGGTCCGCTCACCGACCTCTCGGTCTCCGATGACGTGGAACTCGAGGTGATAGGTGACCCCGCCCCGGTCGCTGCGGCTCTGACGGCTGCCGGGGCCGGTGTGACGGTCGAGGGCACGGCTCTCCTGATCCGGGTCCCAGATGGGGATCCGTTCACGGTGGTACGGGACGTGCTGGCCGACACCGGCATCGGGATCAGGAGGCTGGGGCCACGCCGCACCACCCTCGAGGACATCTACATGGCGGGAGGCGAAGGTGGCTGAGGGCGTCGTCTTCGATCTCGGGTACCGGCCTCACGAGGGGGACCGACTCGGCAGGGGCGGTGCCGTCCGGGCACTGTACCGGGACGGTGTGCGGAAGGTCTTCGGGATCCGGCGCAGAGCGCGGCGCAAGATCCTGCCCGCCTTCCTCATCGGGATCGCCGTGCTGCCGGCCCTGTTCTTCGTTGCGTTCGGCGTGCTGGCAGGAGAACTGGGCGGTGACGCCTTCTTCAACCATCCCGAATACTTCGACATGACGGGCAGCATCTCGCTGATCTTCTGTGCACTGGCCGCCAGCGAGTTGATCATCCCGGACCGGGTGAACGGGACGATGGCCGTATACGCCTCGCGCCCGCTGACCGCCGTCGACTACGTGGGGACCAGGGCGGCTTCGCTGGCCGCAGTGGTCTTCGGTTTTGTGTGGTTCCCCCACCTCGTCCTGCTGATCGGCAGGGCGTGGACCTCCTCCGAAGGGTTCGGCGCCTACCTGACCGGACACCTCGACCTGGTGTGGCAGACGGCACTGGCATCGGTGGTCTACATCGTGGCGTACGGGTCACTCGCCTTCGTGGTCGCGGTGTACAGCACCAGGGCCGCCCTGGCCGTCTTTGCCTTCCTGATGTCGGTCCTCGTCTGGGGGGCGACGACACACGCGCTCGTCGACGCCGGGTACGAGGTGGCAGGCATCGCCGCCATCCAGGACCACCCCGGTTACGTCAAGGATTGGATCATGGGGGCCAACACCAGCGGGTGGGTCCCCGACCGGGCCGGCCTCGAGCCTCTCGTCTCGCTGCTGGTGATCCTGGGGATTGCCGTCCTCGCCGCAGTCGCCGTCGTCCGCCGGTATCGGAGCCTTCTGTGACCACCACCCCCGCCACCGTCGCCGACGCCACCGTCGATATCGACGGCGTCTCCAAGTGGTTCGGTCAGAAGGTGGCCGTCTCCAACCTCACCTGCTCGTTCGGACCGGGGATCACCGGCCTGCTCGGGCCCAACGGGGCAGGCAAGACCACACTGCTTCGCATCCTGTCGGGGCTGCTGACACCTTCCGACGGCACCGTCCGGGTTCTCGGCGAGAACCCCCGGCGAAACACCGATATCTACCGGCAACTGGCCATGGTGCCGGAGGAGGATGCCGTCTACGGGTTCCTCACCGGCCGCCACTTCATCGAGTACGCCACCCGGCTGGCGGGGGTGCCGCTGTCCAGGGCGGCCGAGGCCATAGAGACGGTCGATCTCTCCGGGGCGGCCGACCGGCCCATCAACGGGTACAGCAAAGGGATGCGCCAGCGAATCAAAGTGGCGGCGGCACTGGCTGTGGAACCCAGCATCCTGGTGCTGGATGAGCCGCTCAACGGCACAGACCCCATACAACGGGCCGGGCTCATCAGGACCTTCAAAGACCTCGCCGACCGGGGCCACACCGTCATCGTCTCCTCCCATGTGCTGGCCGAGGTGGAACGGATGGCCGACAGGGTGCTGGCCATCGTCGACGGGAAACTGGCGGCGGCCGGCGATGTCACCGCCATCCGGGGAGCCATGTCCGACATCCCCTACCGGGTTCGCATCGACACCGACCTGGAGAGGGGCCTGGCCGCCGCCCTGATGGGCATGGAGGGGGTGGCCGGGATCACCGTCGAATCCGGATCGTTGCTGGTCGAGACCACCGACCTCCAGGCACTGGGCACCGGGCTGCCGGGTATCGCCCGCAGTCTCGATGCCCGCATCACCCAGTTCGAACCCGAGGACGAGTCGCTCGAGTCGGTGTTCCGCTACCTGGTGAGACGGCGATGACGGGGTTCCTCACCATCGTGCGTGTATCGCTGCGACAGTTGCTCGGGCGCAAATGGGTGATCCTGGTCGGACTGGTCGGACTGCTGCCGGCAGTCGTGATGTTCGTGCAGACCCGCGTGCATTCAGCCAGCAGGCTGCCATCCGACTTCTCGGAAGGCCCACTTCTGACCCTGTTCCTCCTGGTACTCCCCCTGACCTCGATCCTCATCGGCAGCACGGCGATGGGCGAGGAACGCCGTGACGGAACCCTGTCGTTCCTGGTGCTGCGGCCGCTGCGCCGGGAGACGATCGCCGGGGCCAAGCTGACGGCGGCCTGGATGGCGGCCTGGCTGATCTCCGGTCTCAGCGGCATGGCCGCCGCGGTCATGCTCGGAATCGCCGGCGGAGAGTGGCAGATGGTGATCCCGGTGCTGGTGGCCACCGGGATCTCGACCCTGGCATATGTGGGCGTGTTCATGGTGATCGGATACCTGACCCGATGGGCGGTGTTGATCGGGGCCGGCTTCCTGTTCTTCTGGGAGACGGGCATCAGCAACGCAGCCGAGTCGCTGGCCAACATCTCATTGTTCAGGATCGGGCTGACCGCCTATGTGGACCTGGCCCCCCCGTCCGGGGCGGTTCCCGACGACGTGCTCGGGACCCTGCAGGCCGGAACCGGCGGAGCGATCCTCAAAGGCCTCGCGATAGGAGCCATCGCTGTGACCGCCATCGCCGCCCTGTTGCGACACCGGGATATCGCCTGACCCCTCGACTGCAGGTGGAGACACCGGGCCGCTACTCTCGCAGGGCCACGAAAAAATGGAGGAAATGTGGGTTGGAAGTTTCTAGAGGCCATCGGCGACAAGGTCGCGGCAGCCGCCAAAGGATCCGATGAAGGGATGGCCAAGGCACTCGAGGAGAAGGTCGCCGAGAGCAAACTCGACATCGACGATCTCGAGATCGAATTCGCAGACGGTATCGCCACCGTCTCGGGCATGGCCGCCGACAACGTAGTCGTCGAGAAGGCCATCCTGATCATCGGGAACACCGCCGGTGTCTCGGAGGTCGAGGCCGATGGATTCACCGCCGGCACCACCGACGCCGAGAAGGCCGAGTATGCCAAGGCTCGCGCCGAAGCCGTTGCCAGGGCCCGCAAGGCCGCCGCAGAACGCGCCGAGGCCAAGGATGAGGCCGCGGAAGAGGCCGCAGCGGCAGCCGAGAAGCAGGCCCGGAGGGAACTGCGGCAGCGGCGCCGCAAGGCACAGGCCGCCGCCGAGCAGGCCATGTCGAAGTTCTACACGGTCGAACGCGGGGACACCCTCTCGAAGATCGCCAAGGAGCAGTACGGCGACGGGTCCAAGTACCCGATCATCTTCGAGGCCAACACCCCGATGCTGAAGAGCGCCGACCTCATCTACCCGGGCCAGGTGCTGCGGATCCCGCCCCTGGACGCCTGAGCACCCACCGAACCGTCGAAGGCCCCCCACCGCGGGGGCCTTCGCTATGGGCGAATGCCCGACGATGAACGGCTAAGTTCCCGAAGATGACCGACCTCACCTCCCCGTCGCGCGGCCTCTATCGCCGCATGGGGATCGCCGCCGCCATCGTGGCCGGCGGGGTGCTGCTGTCGAGGGTGCTGGGCCTGGTCCGCCAGATCGTGTTCGCCGGGATGCTCGGAGCGGGGGCGACGGGCGACGAGTACTTCGTGGCGTTCCTCATCCCCGATCTGCTCAACTACCTGCTGGCCGGCGCCTACATGGCGATCACGCTGATCCCGATCCTCACCCGGCGTTTCGCCACAGGGGATGACGAGGACGCCTGGCGGGCCTTCTGGGCGATCACCCGGCCGTTGGCTATCGGGATCTCGGTGCTGGTACTGGTGGCGATGCCGTTGGTGGAGCCGATCCTCCGTGCCATCGAACCGGGATTCACCGATGCCCAGGTGGCCAACGCCGCCCGCCTCACCCGCATCGTGCTGCCCGCCCAGATCTTCTTCATCCTGGGCCAGTTGCTGACGGCGGTTCAGTTCGCCAGGGAGCGCTTCGTCATCCCGACGCTGGGACCGCTGGTCTACAACCTGGCGATCATCGCCGGCGGCCTGATCGGCGCCCTGGGACGGGACGAACCCAGCGCCGACGGCTTCGCCTGGGGCGCCCTCGCCGGTGCCTTCCTGGGCATCTTCCTGCTGCAGGCCTGGGGAGCATGGCGGGCCGGGCTGCGGATGCCGCAGGGTTCGATCCGCAGCCATCCGGCGGTCCGCCGCTACTTCACCCTGGCGATCCCACTGATGCTGGGCCAGTCGCTGGTGGTGATGGACGAGCAGTTGGGACGCACATTCGGATCGCTCACCGAGGATGGCGGGGTGTCGTGGCTCACCTTCGGCCGTCAGGCGATGCTGGTGCCCGTCGGTGTGATCGCCCAGGCGGCAGGCGTGGCCACCTACCCGTTCCTGGCCCGTCTGGCGGCGGAGGGCAAACTCCGCGAGATGGGCGAGGCGATGGTGCGCGCCCTCAAGTATGTGGTGATCTTCAGCCTGGTGGCGATGGCCGGCCTGATGGCCGTCTCCGTGCCGGTGATACGGGTGTTGTACGAACGCGGCTCCTTCGACGCCACCGACACCCTGGCCACCGCAGGGACGGTGGTGTTCTTTGCCCTCGGCATCCCGTTGTGGGGCATCCAGCAGATCCTGGCGAGAGGTTTCTACGCCCGCGAGCAGATGTGGGCGCCCGTCGTGGTGGGGACACTGGCTACGGCGGCCGCCGTCCCCATCTATTGGAGCCTCAACCAGGCCATGGGAGTGGATGGGTTGGCGCTGGCGAGCACCCTGTCGATCCTGCTGTACACCGTTGCCCTGGCGATCGTCTGGTACGGCCGCACCGGGTGGGAGCACGCCCGTCCCGTTGCGCTGGCCACCATGCGGACGCTGCCGGTGGCCGTCGTAGCCGGGCTTGCAGCATGGGGCGCCGCCGAATGGCTGCTGGCCCTCTTCGGGACCCCCGGATTTGGCGCCAACCTGCTGGCCATCGCCGTCGGCGGCGTGGTCTTGCTGGGACTGTGGGTCGCCCCCCCATCGGTACGAAAGGACCTGTCGTCGTGAGCCGTCCACTGGTCCCCGACCCTGCCAATGCGGCCGCCACAGTACCGGCCGACTCGGAGAACGGCGAGTTCCAGACCGGCGCGGTCGTGACCATTGCTGCGGCCCAC
>CBDUUY010000108.1:0-7521 GCA_965370535.1 uncultured bacterium | reverse complement strand
GGACGTGTGGAAGGGGCGGTTCCAGAGCACCGCCCCTTCCGGCCCGAATCCGTACGGCTAGCCCCTTTGAGTCTCCAGGTCCGGGTCACCGTCTGCGACGCATCGACCCGCTCCGCCCCAGCCGACCCTGGGCAATCGCCCTGTGCTATCCCTGCTTGGTCGCCCTGAAGATCTCGTCGACCTCAGCGATGAGATCGAGGAGTTCCTGACCGACCGCCGGGTCCATGGACTTCTTGGCGTCACCGGCCTTCTTCGTGGCACGCCAGAACAGGTCGTGCAGGTTCGGGAACTTCTCCACGTGCGGTGGCTTGAAGTAGTCGGTCCACAGCACCCACAGATGGTGCTTGACCAACTCGGCGCGCTCCTCTTTCAGGATCACACACCGCTGACGGAAGACGTCGTCGTCGGACGCCTGGTACTTCTCCGCTATAGCCTTCACCGACTCGGCCTCGATACGGGCCTGGGCCGGGTCGTACACACCACACATCAGATCGCAGTGGGCGTGGGCCACCTTGCGCGGCTTCAACAGAAACATCGATTTTCCTCCGGATTTGTTCAGTGCCAGGGACCATACACTCGGGCCGTCTGCTGCCGGGAGAAAAGCTTTGGCGAACTGGAAACGGCAAATCGGGGCCGCCGGGGTGGTGGCCGGTGCGCTGCTCATAGCCCGCCTCACCCGGTACGAGATCGCCGAGGAGAGCATGGGCCCCGCCCTCTCTCCCGGTGACCGGGTCCTCGGCATCAGACATCCCCGGGAGATCGCAGCAGGCGACATCGTTGTGCTGCAGATGCCGGACCGGCCGGGTTTTGAGATCGTCAAGCGGGTCGCCGCCGTCGGGGGCGACACACTCGACACCCCCGACGGCGCCAGGACGGTCGGCGCCGACGAAGTATGGGTGCTCGGCGACGACCCGGCGGCGGGCAGCATCGACAGCCGCCACTTCGGGCCGGTGACCCGCGACAGCATCCAGGCCAAGCTGATCTGGCGCTACCAACCCCTGCCCATCACCCGGATCGGTTCGCCCGCGCGCTGATTGCCCGGCCGTAGGCGGCCCGATATTCGTTCGCCCTGGGCCCCCACGACCAGTCGCCCGCCATGGCGTTGTGAACGAGTGCCTCCCATGCCTCCCGATCGGCGAACACGGCCAAGGCTTCTTCGAGCGCAGCGGTGAAGGACTCTGCGTCGTAGTCGTCAAAACTGAAGCCGGTGCCTGTCCGGGCATCCCAATCCCACGCATCAACAGTGTCGTTGAGGCCGCCGGTCCTGCGCACCACCGGGATGGTCCCGTACGCCATGCTGTACATCTGGTTGAGCCCACACGGCTCGAACCGGGAAGGCATCAAGAAGAGGTCGGCTCCCGCTTCGATGAGGTGCCCCAATCCGATATCGAAGGCGCCGCGGTAGCCGACCCTATCCGGGTACTGCTCCGCGAGAGATTCGAACAGGGTTTCGTAGCGCTCATCGCCACGGCCCAGCACGGCCAATTGCGCTCGGCCCTCATCGATCAGTGGTATCACCGCGTCCTCGAACAGATCGAAGCCCTTCTGGTCGGTCAGACGGGACACGACGCCGAGTACCGGGATGGGCGCCGCCTCCAGTCCCAGTTCCTCTCGCAGCGCGTCGCGGTTGCGCCATTTTGTGCCGATGGTGGTGGCATCGTAGGTGTGGGGAATCCAGCGGTCGGTGGAGGGATTCCACTCGTCGCCGATGCCGTTGAGGATGCCGACCAGATCTGCCTCTCGCTCCAGAAGCACCTCATCGAGTCCCATTCCCTGCTCCGGGGTGAGGATCTCCCTGGCATAGGTGGGGCTGACGGTGGTGACGAGGTCGGCGGCGAGGATTCCGGTGCCCAGGGCGTTGCCCTGCTCGGAATCGGTCGGGACGATGAGCACCTCACGAGCCGCCAACCCCATCACTCCGAGGTCCTCCAGCGGGAAGTGCCCCTGGAATGCCAAGTTGTGAACCGTCACCACCACGGGCACACAATCCCACGGTTCCCCGGCCGCGACGGCGTGCAACGGCAACAGCGCCGTGTGGAAATCGTTGGCATGGAAGATGTCGGGCACCCAGTCGAGGGCACCGCAGGCTGCAACCGCCCCCGCTACGAACCACGCATACCGCAGGTGATCGTCGCCGTCCATCGGGTACACAGCGCCCCTGGCGAACATTGCAGGAGCCCCCACCAGATACACCGTCGCCAGGTTCTCCCCGACGGGCCCCAGAGTGGACAACCCGATCTCCCCGAACCCGGGAACCGGGATCGCATCGGCCACCCGCACGATCTCCGGATCGCCCTCGAGGACGTCGTAGTGCGGCAGGAAGACCGCCACGTCGTCGCCGCCGGCGGCCAGTCGGGCCGGCAGCCAACGCGCCACATCGCCGAGGCCGCCGACGTGGGCATAGGGGGCCAGTTCTGCAGCCAGGAATGCGATCCGCATCAGACCACAGTCCGGGGCGGGATCGTCTCCTTGCGGGGCACCACGATGATGCCCTCCCGGATGAACCACCCGTCACCGTCGGCTTCCCACACCCCATCGCTGTTGATCAGACGGGACCCGTCGCCGATCCGGACATCCGTGTCGATGATGGCATCACGGATCACACAGTCGGAGCCGATGCCGAGACCGATACCACCCGACGGATCCTCTTCCTCGTAGGAGCGGTTCCCCATCACCACCGAGCGCTCCACCACCGACCCCGGGCGCACCAACGAACGGATGCCGATGATCGACCGGGCGATCTCCGACCCAGACAGGATCGCCCCATCCGACAGCAGCGACTCGTAGATTCGGCAGTCGGTCACCTTGACGGGCGGCAGGAACCGGGGCCGCGTGTACACCAGCCGATCCGGGTCGTACAGGTTCAGCGAGGGCAGTTGGTGCGTCAGTTCGAGGCTGGCCTGGTGAAAGGCGCCGATGGTCCCGATGTCCCTCCAGTAGCCCCGGTGCACGTATCCGTGCACGTTGGATTCCGCCACCGCCCGCGGGATCAGGTCCCGGCCGAAGTCGTCGCCATCGTTGCTCTCGAGCAGGTCCACCAGGACCTCGGTTCGGAACACGTAGATGCCCATACTGGCCAGCAACGACCCCGGGTCGGCATCGACCCCGGTGGCCGCCACGGTGTCCTCATCCAGAGTCAGCCCGGCCACGGTGTCCGGGTCCCTGGGTTTCTCGACGAACTCCACAAGCCGTCCCCGATGATCGAGGCGCAGAATGCCGAGCGCCCCGGCCTCCTCTGTGCTGACGGGTGCCACGGCGATCGTCAGGTCGGCATTCGACTCCCGGTGACGGAGGACGAAGCGGTCCAGGTCCATCAGGTACAACTGGTCGCCGGAGAGGATGACGATCTCGCTGGGCGAGGGTTCGGTGAGCCGGTGCAGGTTCTGACGGACGGCATCGGCCGTGCCCTGATACCAATCGGCGCTGTCCATGTTCTGCTCGGCCGCCAGGATGTTGACAAAACCGGTGCTGAAGGCATCAAAGCGGTAGGTCCTGGCGATGTGACGGTGCAGGCTGGCGCTGTTGAACTGGGTGAGGACGAAGATCTGGTCGATCCCGGCATCGATGCTGTTGCTGATCGGGATGTCGATGAGCCGGTACTTCCCAGCCACAGGCACCGCCGGCTTGGCCCTGTCTCGAGTCAGCGGCCACAGCCGAGCACCCCGGCCACCACCCAGGATCGCCGTCACCACGTTGCGCATACCGACCTCCTGAGCGTCACACTAGGTGATGCCGTTGTGCCGGGCCGGTACCGCACCGGCCGCTTAACATCGCAGCGAGGCGAGGAGGACGATGAACCCGGTCAAACTGCTGCTCAGGGCGCTCGGCAAGCGGCTTCCGACACTGGACGGGACCGTGCAGGTCCCCGGTATCGGGGCAACGGTCACCATCCGCAGGGACCGCTTCGGCGTGCCCCACATCGAAGCAGACGACCAGGCCGACGCCTGGTTCGGGGTCGGGTTCTGCCACGGCCAGGACCGTCCCTTCCAGATGGAGAGCCGACTCCGGGCGGTGCGGGGCACACTGTCCGAACTGATCGGTGCCGATGGCCTCCCCATCGACCGGCTCAGCCGCCGGATGGGCCTGCGCCGTTTTGGGGAAGAGGCGCTGGAGGCCCTCGAAGACGGCCATCGAGTGCTCACCGACGCCTATGCCGCCGGAGTCACCGCCGGCACTGTGACCGGCATGAAGCGCCTGCCCCACGCCTTCGTCCTGCTGCGCAGCTCCCCCACCGTCTATGAAGCAGCCGATGCGTTGGGCTTCCTGGCCCTGATGTCATTCAGCCTCGCCTCCAACTGGGATGCCGAGTTGGCCCGATTGAAGATGCTCACCCTGGATGGGCCGGAGGCCGTGGCCGCCCTCGACCCCACCTATCCGGCATGGCAGCCCGCCACCATCCCGCCCGGCAAGCCTATCGGAGATCGGGCGGCCGCAGCCAGGGCCGATCTCCTCACCAAAGACCTGAATGCCCTGGCCGGCGTGCTCGGCCTGGGTGGCGGCTCCAACAACTGGGCGCTGAGCGCCGCCAAGACCTCCACCGGACGGCCGCTGCTGGCCAACGACCCGCACCTGGCGGCGGTGCTTCCTCCCCACTGGTACCTGCTCCATGTGTCGACACCCGAATGGTCGGTGGCGGGGGCGTCGATGCCGGGGGGTCCGGCCATCGCCGTCGGCCACAACGGGCATGCCGCCTGGGGTATCACCGCCGGACTCATCGACAACACCGACTTCTTCATCGAGGAGATGGGCCCCGACGGGCGAAGTGTGCGCCGCGGCGACGGCTTCGTACCGTGCCGGGTGGTGCCCGAGACGATCTCGGTCAAGGGCGGTGACCCGGTAGACATGGATGTCCTCATCACCGACAGGGGGCCGATCGTGGGCCCCGCCTTCGACGGCGAGGTAGGCGCCCTATCGATGTCGGCCACCTGGCTGCAGCCCCGCCCGATGGGTGGCATGTTCGAACTCGTCAAGATCCGGTCCTTCGAAGAGATGCGGGCGGCGTTCACATCGTGGCCCAGCCTGCCTCTGAACATCGCCTACGCGGACGTGACCGGGACGATCGGGTGGCAGTTGATCGGCGATGCCCCCGACCGTCGCAAAGGCACGGGAGCCCTGCCCATGCCCGGGTGGGATCCCGCGGCCGGATGGGGCCCGGACCCGGTCCCCTACGACCGGCTCCCCCACGCCAAAGACCCCAAGGAAGGGTTCCTGGCCACCGCCAACAATCTGCCCAGCCCCGAGGCAGGCTGGCTGAGCCAGGACTTCCTCGATGGATATCGGGTGAACCGCATCACCGAGGCGCTGGCTGCACGCGACGACTGGGATGTCGCTTCGACCCTCGACTTCCAGATGGACCAGACCTCGCTGGTGTGGCGGGAGTTGAGCGAGATCGTTCTCGGCGCCGCCGATGACGGCCCCGCAGCCGAACTACTGAGGCAGTGGGATGGGGTGCTGTCGCAGGAGTCGCCCGCCGCAGCAGTGTTCGAGGTGTTCCTCGCCGAGATGATCACCGCCCTGGTCTACGCCAAGGCACCCCGCAGCGCAGAGTGGGCTCTCGGCAAGGGGTTCACCCCGCTGGTTCCCTTCAACCTATTCCTACTGCGGAGGGTCTCCCTTCTTTCCCGCCTGTTACGGGAGCGTCCCGACGGGTGGTTCGAAGACGGCTGGGAGCAACAGATCCGCACCGCCCTGCAGGCAGCCACCGATCGGTTGGCCGCCGGCCATGGGCCCGACCCATCCGGGTGGGCCTGGGGATCGGTCCGGTCGCTGACCCTCAGACACCCGCTCGGCATGCGCAAGCCACTCAACAAGTTGTTCGACCTGGGGCCGATCCCCTACGGGGGTGACGCCCACACGGTGAATCCGTCCCCTATGGATCCGGCCGATCCCACAGTCAACCCCGGCTTTGCTATCGCCTCTTTGAGAATGGTGGTCGATCTCGGGGAGTGGGAACAGGCCCGTTTTGTGCTGCCCGGTGGGCAGTCGGGCAACCCCTACTCACCTCACTACGCCGACCAGTTCGCCCTGTGGCAGCAAGGGGACGCCTTCCCGATCGCCTGGTCGGCCAGGATGGTGGAGGCGTCCACCCGGCATACGCTGGTGCTGGAACCCGGCCCACGCATCGCAACTCACACCGACGGCTAATCTCACGCTCCTATGAGATCCACCCGCATCTTCGCCATCGTCGTCGCGTTCGCCCTGCTTGCCGCTGCCTGCGGCGGCGGTGAGGCCGCTACGACGACCTCATCGACCACCACCTCCACCTCGACTACCACGACCACCACCGCTCCCCCGGTGGAGGACACGACGACGACGTCATCCACGACCACCTCGACCTCGAGCACCACCACGACCACCATCTACGACGGGCCGATCGCCCCTCTCAACGGCCTGCCCACCGACGACCAGACGCTGGCCGAACGCAGGGTGATAGCGGTCAAGGTCGACAATCATCCCAACGCCCGGCCCCAGTCCGGGGTCGAGATCGCCGATGCCGTGGTCGAGATCCTGGTGGAGGGCGGGTTCACCCGTTTCATCGCCCTGTTCCACACCGCAGACGCCGACTACGTCGGCCCGATCCGCTCGGCCCGCCCCACCGACCCCACCATCCTCAAGCCGATGAATGCGGTGTTCATCATCAGCGGCGGCCAGCAATGGATCATCAACTACGTGGCATCGCGCGGGGTCAAGATGATCGGGGAGGTGGACGGGACTTTCCGAATCTCCAGCAGGCGGGCACCCCACAACCTGTACGGCGATACCGAGGGTTTGCGCGGCACCGCCGACGGCCGGGGCTACTCCAACGAGTTTGGTGTCCCGTTGTATGACATTGCACCGTGGGACGTCATGCCCGAGGAAACGGCAGACAAGATCACGATGTCCTGGGCTACATCCACCCTCTACTCGTGGGAGTACGAAGACGGCCGGTACCTCCGGTACATCGGAGCAGAGAACCCCATCCCCCACAACTACATCGACCGGGATGGAAACGCGAGCCAGATCTCGGCTGAGGTCCTGGTGGTGTTGGAAGGCACGCGGTACGCCGCGTACCCCGCCGCAGGCGTCAAGGGCAACGACGTGCCCGCCATCGACACACTCGGCTCGGGCCCGGCCGCCATCTTCTACAACGGGCGCGTGATGTCCGGCACATGGGAGCGGAGCAGCATCGACCAACCGTTCGCCCTGTTCGATGAGAACGGAGATCCGATGACCGTCCCTCCGGGCAAGCCCTGGATCTCGATCTTCCCCGAGCATCGGGCCGTCCGCTGGTAATGAGCCTCACCGGCGCTTCGGCCGCCGACCTCGCGGCAGCGATCAGCCGTGGCGAGGTGACGGCGGTCGAGACCGTCGAGGCCCATCTGGCTGCGATCGAATCCGCCACCGAACTCAACGCCTTCACCCTGGTCGATGCCGAACGCGCTCTCCAGAGGGCCGCCGGCCTGGATGCGATGAGGGCTGCGGGCGAGGACCCCGGCCCGTTGGCGGGGGTGCCGGTCGCCGTCAAGGATCTGATCGACCACT
>CBDUUY010000107.1:0-7525 GCA_965370535.1 uncultured bacterium | reverse complement strand
CCCCCGTTTCGGGTGTAGCCGGTGAACAGGGCCCGCTCGCATAGGTTCTCCCGCCCGGCGAGGCAGTGAGGACAGCGGCCGCAGGTCCACCCCAGCCAGGGAATCCCTACCCGGTCACCCACCGTGATGTCACCTGCATCTTCCCCGAGCGCATCGACCACCCCGATGATCTCGTGGCCGAGGATCAGCGGAAGAACGGGGTCGGGCAACTCCCCGTCGCGGACGTGGAGGTCGGTGCGGCACACACCACAGGCGGCCACCCTCACCCTGACCTCCCCCGAACCCGGAACCGGTTCGGGGAGGTCGACGGCCCGCAGCGGCTCACCTTGCGATTCGAAGATCATGGCCCGCATGGCCCCAGTCTCGCAGCAGGTTCGAGCGGCGTCCGGCGAACGGGGTGGCCAGATCGGCATGGGAGACACAGCCGGGCCCCGGAACGATCATCTGCCCCCACACGACGGGGACGACCGCACACGCCCTGTTGCCGGGCCCCGGCAGTGGATCAGGGAACGCTGGTCGAGACGGTGGCAGCCGCGGTGTGCCCACCGAAATCGGCCACCCTCAACTCGGACAGCAGCGGAGTGCCCGACGGCAGATCGACGAAGTCGTAGGCGAGGTTGGGCAGATCCGCCCACAGCCCCACGTCGGTGGTCGAGATCCATTCGATCTGCCCGCCGGGAGTGCGATGCGGGAGTTTCGGGAACAGCAATCCATCCGGTTCGGCGGCCAACGCTCCCACCGTCCCGGCGATGTCGATCGAGTACAGGTCCTCGGTGAACTCGTCCGTGGTGAGGTCGTAGCTGACTACCAGTGTGGCATTGATCGGGTCGGCGAACTGCCACTGCGATGAGTCGATCGGCGCCCGGTAGGTGAGCGGCACCGTGATCGTCACCAGCGTCACGTCCTCGTTGAAGGTGATCTGCTGGAACGCAACTGCGGAGTCCTCACCGTCGTCGAGCACCAGGCGGGTCAGGTCGTAGAACCCGACTGCCGCCGAACCCTCGAACATTCCCTGGTCGGAGCTGTAGAAAGTGACCGACCCATCCGGGTCCTCCACCCCGGACCACAGCACCGCCGACACCACCGTGTCCACTGCACCATCACCGAAATCGGCATTCACCTCGATGCCGAAGTCATCGAAGAAGAACGTCGTGTCGGTTCCGGAGGCATCAAAAGCAGGCTGCCGGGAAACCGGGATGGCTCGGCCCGCATCGAAATACCCATTCAGGAAGGACTCCCACACCGGGGCGCCCATCGTGTCGTACCAGGAGGGATAGAACCATTCGGGTGCCGGAGGGAAGTGAACCGACAATCCCGTGGCCCCTGCGGTGGCCTCCCCGGTGCGATTGCCGACCACCATCTCCCTCAGCAATTCCAGAACCCGGCCTGAGTCATCGGCGACCACCGTCTCCGACCGTGCCAACTTCGCCAGCAACTGGCCCAGATCGACCATGAACCAGTCGTATTCCGGGTTGGGGTCGGCACCGAATTTCATGGCACGATCTCGCCGGCGGCCGAACACGACCGCGGTGGTGTCCAGGCTGTCGAGCGCCACATCGGAGAGTTCGCCCAGAGCCTCGATGAACGGGGAGTAACGGCGCAGATCGAGGAGCGACATGGTCACCGATGGCGAACGGGCCGCCGACGTGTCTGTGTACGAGAGCAGCACGGACCGCCCGAGATCCTCCACAGTCGGGTTGGCGGCGGATGCGAGGTAGCCGAACCCTGCGTAGGCCCACCCTTCGTTGGGTATCAGATCTTCGGAGGCGATCATGTAGACGGCGTAGGGATACACCGCCGACGCCACCTCCAGCGACGCCATCAGGCAAGCATCGAAGCCGACCATGTCGAGGGTGCCGATTCCGGAGGATTCGAGGCCGGCATCGAGGGCGAAGGCCATCTCCGGCAGTTCCAGCACATCCGAATGGGATTCGTCGGAGCCGATCCCCGACAATGCCCCGTGGTCCCAGAACACCAGGGCGTAGTGGTCGGCGGGGGCGTGGGCCACAGATGCATCGAGGAACTCGACCAGCACTGCCGGATCACCCAGATTCCGTTCCCCCCAGTCCGCCACCTCGGTGAAGGATCCGCCCGAGACATCGACCAACTTGGCAGTGGTCCAGTCACCGAGGCTGCCGAGTGCATCGGATGTGTACCCGTCCGCACGGTCGGCGAGCACCATGAAGGTCAGATCCGGATTGTCCTTGGTGACGGTGCGCATCTCGCGCATGTCGCCGAGCATGGCCTCCTCGAGATTGTTGTCCCCAACCGCGTACACCAGCACCGTCCAGGTCCCGGCCGCGGATATCTCACCCGGGATCGTGGTGGTGGTCGTCGTCGTGGTGGTGCTCGATGAGGTGGTCGCAGGCAGCCCGACCGGGGTGCTCGTAGACGTCGTCGAGGTGGTGTCGGTGCCGGCCGGCACCCGCTGGGTGAGAGCGCTCGGATCAGGCTCGGAACCGGACGACAGCACCAGCCACACTGCCACACCGGCGGCGATGACGACCGCACCGAGGAGACCCCACCTGGCCCATCCGCCACCCGCAACCCGACCGGTGACCGGTGGCTCGGAGGGCGGTGGAGCGGGAACCGACCGGGCCGGCGGCGGAGCCGCAGAGGACTCGACCGGCGGCGGAGCGGGGGAACCGGGGTGCAACGGCACCCCGCACACCTGGCAGAAGTGATCGCCGGCACCCACCGGGTGGCCGTTACTACACAGAGCAGCGTTTGCGGACATATCTCCCACCCGTCGCGTTGTGCGATTCTACGCCGGGCAGGCCGGCAGGACGGGCAGGCCGGGCAGTCCCGACGGGTCGTATCCAGGGCAGCCCAATCCGCCCGGTGATGCAGGGCTCAGCGCACAGGCGGCTCTACCTGGTGCCCCGGACACCAGGATGAAGGACGGCGACTAGTAGGAGAAGACCATGTTGGCGCCCTCGGCTTCGAACAGGAAGCTCGAGGCCATCATGACTTCCACTCCCTCGCGCAGGTCCTTCGCATCGATGTCCCAGATCGGCAACCCGAGTTCGCAAAGGATGATCCGGCCGTCGAGGACCTGGATCGACTCGAAGAGCATGAGCGGATCAGGCTGACCCTTCAGCCCCTGGAGTTTCTCCAACTCGCCGTTGACCAGAGACTTCGCAGCCCCCGGCTGGAAGAACATCAAGACCTCTTCCCCGGTGGCCGCGGCAGCGGCCCCCATGACGAGCGCCGCCATGATGCTGATGGCGTCATCGTGGTTGATCGCGATGACTGTCTTGTTCGATGCCTCGTCGCTCACAGTCTTCTCCTTGGATTGGCGCTTGTTGGATCGCCGGTATCGGTCCGCTGCTTCCCGGCAGCGATGGCCGGGGGCCCGGCCTGTGCCGACCCGGGTCACCCTGTTTGGGGGGCCGGGGCCAAAGCCCCCGCCCCCCCCAGGTCCTGCTACTCCTCTCCGAACCCGTTCGCCCGGCTCCGTCTACTCCGAAGAAGCCATGGGACGGACGAACATCAGATATGCGGCCACCCATGCGCCGAGCACGATGGCGACGCCGGCGAAGATCGACCCGATCGACAGTTGGGGAACACCGCTCAGGATGTGACCGATGTTGCACCCCGTCGAACAGACCGCTCCGAAGCCCATCAGGGCTCCACCGATGAAGGTCTGGACCAGCATGCGTGGCGGAGGCATACGCAGCTTGAGTTCCTTGGCTATGTATGCGGCTATCGCAGCACCCACGATGATGCCCACGATCAGCCACATGTCCCACTTCAGGGAATTGTCGAACGGAACACCGGGCTGAGTCATCTGCCCGATCTTGAGCCAGCCGGAGGTGATCCCGAGCGGGTAGTTGCGGCCCGCTTCTGCGGAGAGCGGGAACGCCGCCATGCCGACCAGAGCGATCACCACGCCGGTGGGAATCCATCCCCAGCCCAGCTTGAAGATGCGATCGAAGAGCGAGGCGCCCTCGTTTGCCTTGTATCCACCCTCCGTGGCGTTCTTGCGGGCGAAATACCACCAGACGAGTCCCAGGGCAACCGCCAGAATGATGGCGACCCACTCGTAGTCCAACCCGAGAATGCTGGCAATCGTCTCATTCGGCCCCTCCGCAGGAGTCTTCGCCGTCTGCAGCCATTCCTTGACCGGCTTGAGAAACCCGGTAGCGGTGGCCATTGCCGCCAGGGTGAGCCCGAGAGCGGCCGACATCGCGCCGCCCATGCCTTCACCAACGCGGTAGGTGATACCGCTGGCGCAACCGCCCGCCACCACCATGCCGATACCGAAGATGAAACTGCCGACGAGATTGCCGGCCCAGAGGATCGGTTTCGGATTGGGATCGATGGCGCCTGTGGCTGCCATGATGCCGAAGCCGACCATGCTGACGAGCAGCGCCAGGGCCACGGTCTTGGCCAGGGTGAAGTCCTTGAGCGTGACGATGTCACGGAATGCTGAGTTCATGCAGAAGCGGCCTCGCTGCAGCGCAAACCCAAATGCCAACCCCACGAAGAGGCCGGTCAGTATCGCAAAGGTCATCGATCCTCCTTGGAATGACGAACTAGTTGGAACTCGGAGCCAATGTCATCTGTAGACACGGGCTACTTCAGGCCGAAAGCTTCGATCAGGATTCGGTGATTGGGACCCTCCAGCCTCTCCACTGCCAGCACCTTGTGGCCCCACTTCGCGGCAGCGCGCGGGAGGCGCTCTACGGAGAGCGGGTAGTCGAGCAAGATCTCGAGTATCTCGCCCTTCTCCATCTTCTTCAGGGTCGTCATGGACTTGACGTCGGGATAGGGACAGATCTCGCCGCAGACGTCGAGCGTCTTGGTCGGTTTGATTTCCTCATTCATTCTGTGTGCTCCTCGATCCACACCACTCCGTTGTCACCGGGCTACAGACGGGGAGGGGCGATCGATGAGAGCCGTACGCTTCGGCGCACTCCCCCAGTTCGATCCCGGGTCTGGGTGGATCCCGACAGCCGGGGACCCGACTCAGGAGGACGGAGTCCCCAGTGGGCATCCATCCCCGGTCCCGGCTATTCCTCCCGCAACCAGCGCTTCCCTCTTCCGTGCCCCTTGGTGGCTTGTCGTTCGGCAAACCTCAGAGTGCCTCACCGAGAATCCCATGCACGGTTGACCTATTGCGTGACCATTGTTCAACGGCGCGTCAACGCTCCACCCCGGTCCTTTTGGCTCTGCGGTTCGTGCTCCGGGCGCACCGGCCTCTCAGCTGTTCCTCAGCCTGCAGGGCTCAGGTTTTCCTTCCCCTTCGCGGGGGTCGCCGAGAGTGATCCTTCCCCACAGGGGATAGTGGCGCCGGAGAAGATTGGTTTCACGGGCTATCCACACCGGTAGGCACGCTGCCGATCTGGACACCCGGAGTGTCCTCTCCCTGCGGGAGAGGTGGCGTCTGCGGGTTCGGGTGGGTTCGGGTCGGGTTCCCCGGAGTGCTGCAGAGAAGGGGGCCGGACGGTACCGGCCCCCTCCTTCACTCACGTGTGATGCTTCACGGTCGGTTCGGATTGAACGGCCAGGGGTCGTCGATGTCGTCGATTCCGTCGCCGTCACGATCGGGGTCGCACCTGTTGCCGATATCGTCACCGTCCTGGTCGGGCCCCCCGATCCCTGCCGGGTGACCCGGGTCCCGTCCCGCTACACCCGCCTCAACCTGGATCCACCGGTTCTTGGGGTTGGGTGATGTGGTGGGGTTGGGGGGAGACGCGAAAAGTGCCTCTCTGTAGGGGATAATCGGGTTCAAGAACAAGCCCGTATCCCCTCGCAGAGGAGGCACCTTTCTGATGCAGTCATCATCGCATGATCCGGCGCGCTTTGAGGTGATCTTCGATGACGGCCACGCCGTAGCCAACGCCGGGTTGGTGTTGAGTGCGGTCCTTGCCGATCGGCTGGGTATCGAAGACGCAGCCAATCAACTGGTCGATCTGGGTGACCGTCCCGGCGCTTCCCGCCCGGGACGCAAGATCCTGACGCTGCTGCACTCAATGGTGGCCGGTGGTGACTGTATCGATGATGTTGATGTGCTGCGTTGCGGGTCGACCGCCCAGGTGTTGGGGCATCGGGTGATGGCACCGTCGACGTGTGGCACGTTTCTGCGGTCGTTCACGTTCGGTCATGTCCGTCAGCTGGACCGGTTGTTCGATACCGTGTTGACCCGGGCGTGGGAAGCCGGTGCCGGGCCCGGCACCGAACCGATGACCATCGACATGGACTCAACCATCTGTGAGGTGCACGGCTACCACAAGGGAGGCGCCGCTTACGGCTACACCAAAGTGTTGGGCTATCACCCGCTGCTGGCGACGAGGGCCGGCACCGGCGAGATCCTCCACATACGGCAGCGCAAGGGCTCGGCCGGTTCGGGTCGGGGCGCCAAACGATTCATCGAAGAGCTCGTCGCTCGCATCCGGCGGGCAGGAGCTTCCGGTGCGTTGACGCTGCGGGCCGATTCGGGGTTCTTCTCGTGGAACACCATTGCGACCCTCAAAGCCAAAGACGTGGCGTTCTCGATCACTGTGCCCAAGAATCCGGCCGTGACAAGGGCCATTGAAGGGATCGACGAAGAGGCGTGGACCCCGATCGGCTACCCCGACGGTGGGGAAGCCCAGGTCGCTGAAACCAGCTACAACAAAGAGCGCCTGGTGGTTCGCCGCACCCGCCTCACCGGGCACCAAGCTCAACTCTTCGCCGACTGGCGGCACCACACCTTCATCACCAACCGCAAAGGCGACCCCATCTCGTTGGACGCTGATCATCGCCGCCACGCCGTCTGCGAGCTCGCCATCCGAGACTGGAAAGAAGGCTCCGGAGCCAACCACAGCCCCTCAGGAGTCTTCACCGCCAACGCTGCCTGGGTCCTCCTCGCCGCCTTGGCCCACAACCTGATCCGCTGGGTCGCTGCCCTCGGCCTCGACATCGACGGACCCATCGTCGCCAAAACACTCCGGCGGCGTCTCATCACCCTCCCCGGCCGGATCACCCGCTCGGCGCGACGCCGCATCCTCCACCTCCCCCGACACTGGCCCTGGGCATCAGACTTCTTCACCACGATCACACGATTACGCGCCCTACCCCGCCTCTGCTGAGCATCCGGCCCTTCTCGACCTGGCCGACCGTGTCATCTCAAGGCGGAGCCATACCCCAACACGATGCCCAAACCCCAAGGCGGCATCACCCACCGGCGCCTACCCGTTCTCTTCCCCCCAAAGACCCCCGCCACGACTGCGACAACCCAGTCACCACCCCACAACCAGCCAAACCGCCCATCACCACACCCCCCGGCGTTCAGAACGGTGGATCCAGGCTAAAAGGGTCTGAGGCGGAACCGAGAACCGCCTCACCTTGTGGTTTGGCCTGGGTGCGGGTGGTTTGGGGTGCGGACCCGGGGAGGACTCTTGAACGACCATCAACGTTCCGGTGAGGTAGCGGCAGCCCAGGGGACGGTGAGGCGCATCTGGCTGACTCGCTCCCTCGGTGGTTATCGCGGGTGTCAGGACTCAGAGGCTGTTTCCCACCATTCCCACCAATCGGCTTC
>CBDUUY010000106.1:0-7590 GCA_965370535.1 uncultured bacterium | reverse complement strand
CGCATCAAGTACATCGCCCCGGGGGAGCACCGCTAGAAAACACCATCGGCTCGCCCCGGGATAGGGCCCGGTCAACCGGGGTTCTCCCTTGTGGGGCTCGATGATCTATCGTCCCGCCCAATGTCCGAATCCCCTCCCGACGGCGTCGGCCCGATCCGGTACCTGGAGTACCGCGACGGCTCGGCCGACCAGGTCTCCGGCGCCGTCATCGAGGAACGCCCGGTGTGCATCTTCGTCAACGGGGAGGAACTGGCCACGCTGCTCTGCACCCCGACCGACCTGGAGGACCTGGCCGTCGGGTTCGTCTTCTCGGAGGGGATCATCGACGGCATCGACGACATCGAGGTGATGTCGGTGTCGGCCGGCCTCACCTGTGTCGATCTGTGGCTGGGGGACCGGGATCTCGAACCGCCCACCCGGCGGATCATCACCTCGGGATGCGGCGGCGGCGTCACCTTCGACGACACCGAGACCATGCTGGCCCGTTGCGAACCGCTGGGGCCCGGGGTGACGGTCGCGCCGTCCCAGATCTCCCGCCTGATGCGGGAAGTGCTTCGTTCGGCCGATCTGTACAACACCGCTCGCGGCGTCCATACGTCGGCTCTCAGCGACGGTGAGTCGGTTGTGCTCGTCGCTCAGGACATCGGCCGCCACAACACCATCGACCGGCTGGCGGGGCGGGCGCTGCGGGGGGGCGTCTCGACCGAGGGTGCGATCCTGCTCACGTCGGGCCGGATCAGCAGTGAGATGCTCACCAAGGCGGCCCGGATGCGGGCCCCGGTGGCAATCTCACGCACGTCCCCGACCAGCTTGTCGGTGGAGCTGGCCACGGCCTGGAACATCACCCTGATCGGCTACGCACGGGGCACCAACTTCCGGGTCTACTCGGCTCCGGAGCGGGTCGATTTCGCCGCCGGATAGGAGGGCCGTAGGTTCCTGGCGAGGGCTGCGAGTCACGGGTAGTGTCGGAGTCCAAGATGAGCGCCAACGCACCAGCCCCCGCCCCGGGCGACCCTGGGACCCAGGATCGCCCCAAGCTCCGGAAGTACGCCTATCGGGGCGATCCGTTGGCCGAGCCGCCGCCCGCCGACCTGGCGGAGATCATCGATCGTCATCGCGGCGAGTCGGATGCGCTGATCACGGTCCTCGAGGAGATCCAGCGCCGGTTCGGGTACCTCGGCGAGCGCCAATTGCAGTACGTGGCCCGCGACCTCGGATTCCCGCTGGCGCGGGTCTACGGGGTCGTCACGTTCTACAACTGGTTCCTCCTCGACCCGCCCGGCAAGTACCAGGTCAAGGTCTGTCGGGGGACCGCCTGCCACGTCAATGGGTCCGCATTGATCCTCGAGCACCTCAAGGAGGAATTGGGAATCGTGGTAGACGAGACCACCCCCGACGGCCGATTCACTCTGCAGACCGTGGCCTGCGTGGGCGCCTGCAGTCTGGCGGCGGTGGTGGTGGTGGGAGAAGACACCCACGGCAGGATGAGCCCCGAGGGGGTCGTCGATATCGTGGCGGCACTCCCCAACGACGATGGGGAGGCGGATTGACGAACGCGACGCTGCGCATCGGCATGTCGACCTGCGGGCTCGCCGCCGGCGCCGGGACCGCCCACATTGCCCTCAAGCGGGAGATCTTCGAGAGGAAGCTCCCGCTGCGGCTGCAGCGCACCGGTTGCCTGGGAGCCTGTCATCGCGAGCCGCTGGTCGAGGTCACCGACGACGACGGCTCCATCCTGTACGGCCCGATCGTCGAGGACCGGGTGGGACCGCTCCTGGACCATCTCAGCGGCGCCGGCGATCCGCCGCCTGCCGACTGGGTGGTCAGCCGGCGGGCCGATCGCAGCGATTACCCGTTCCTGGGACGCCAGGTGAAGGTGACGACGCAGTTGTGCGGGGTGATCGACCCGCACTCGCTCGACGCCTACCTGGCCCATGGCGGCTACGAGGCGCTCAAGCAGGCTCTGGCGACTCCACCGGAGCAGGTGATCGAAGCGCTCAAATCGTCACGACTCCGGGGCCGCGGCGGGGCCGGCTTCCCCACCGGTCTCAAATGGGAGATCACCAGAGCCCAGGGGGGGCTGCCCAAGTTCGTCATCTGCAACGCAGACGAGGGCGATCCGGGGGCGTTCATGGACCGCACGCTCATCGAAGGAGACCCGCACCGGGTTCTCGAGGGCATGCTCATCGCAGGCTGGGCCACCGGAGCCACCAGGGCCTATGTCTATGCGCGCGCCGAGTACCCCCTGGCCGTGGCGGCTCTCTTCGAGGCGATCGATCAGGCCCGTGAATTCGGTGCGGTCGGCACCGACATCTTCGGCAGTGGGATGGAATTCGACATCGTCATCAAGGAAGGCGCCGGAGCCTTCGTGTGCGGCGAGGAGACCGCCCTCATGAGGTCGATCGAGGGCTACCGGGGCATGCCGACGATGCGGCCTCCCTATCCGTCGGAGCACGGACTGTGGGGACATTCGACCAATATCAACAACGTCGAGACCTATGCCAGCGTCCCCACCATCCTCCTCGAGGGCCCCGACTGGTTCGCCGACATGGGCACGGAGAACAGCGGGGGCACCAAGGCCTTTGCGCTGGCGGGGGCGGTCGAGAGGTCGGGTCTGGTGGAGGTCCCGATGGGCATGACGCTGCGGGAGATGGTGCACGAGATCGGTGGCGGTTGCCGGGACGGCCGCCAGTTCAAGGCAGTGCAGCTGGGCGGGCCGTCGGGAGGCTGCATCCCTGCCTCCCTGCTCGACACCAGGATCGACTACGAGGATCTCAAGGCCACCGGGGCGATCATGGGCTCCGGCGGGATGATCGTTGCCGACGAGACCACCTGCATGGTCGATCTGGCCCACTACTTCCTGGCGTTCACCCAGGAAGAATCCTGCGGGAAGTGCATTCCGTGCCGGGTGGGCACCCGCAAGATGCTCGACATCCTGACCGCAGCGACCGAAGGAAGGGCCACGGCTACCGATATCCAGCGCCTCGAAAGCCTGTGCGAGACGGTCGAGACGACCTCGCTCTGCGGGCTGGGCCAGACGGCCCCCAATCCGGTGCGGACCACGATCCGGTACTTCCCCGAGGAATACGCAGCCCATGTGGAGGAGGGGCGGTGCCCATCCGGGGTCTGCCCGATGGGCGGAGCAGGGGAGGCGGCGTGAGCACCATCACCATCGACGGCAGGATCGTCGAGTTCGCACCCGGGTCGACCGTCATGGACGTCGCCCTCGCCGCAGGGATCGACATACCCCGACTCTGCCACCACCCCGAGCTCCGCCCCTCCGGGGGCTGCCGGCTGTGCATGGTGGAGATCGAGGGCACGGCCAAGCCGGCTCCCGCCTGTGGGCTCGAGTGCCGGGACGGCATGACCGTGGCGACGGCAACCGACCGGCTGTCCGCCATGCGGCGCGAGATCATCGACCTGTTCGTCTCGGAGCACCCGCTGGCCTGCTCGACCTGTGATGCCGACGGCGCCTGTGATCTGCAGCGGTATGCGGCCGCGGTCGGGCTCACCGAATCGAGCTTCGAGACCGAGGTGACCCGCACCCTGTACCAGGACGACAACCCGTTCTTCGTCCGGGACCACCAGTACTGCATCCTGTGCGGCAAATGTGTGAGGGTGTGCGACGAGGTGGTGGGGGTCAACGCGATCGACTACGCCGGCCGCGGCTTCGAGAGCCACATCGCCACCCCCTTCGACAGCCTGATGGTCGACTCGTCGTGTGTCTTCTGCGGCAGTTGCGTGCAGGTGTGCCCGACGGCCGCGCTCCTGCCGAAGAGTCGGCTGGGCCGGGGCCGCGACCCCGAGTTCACCCGCACCCGGACGGTGTGCGGCTACTGCGGGGTGGGGTGCGGCATCGAGTACGCCCTCAAGGACGGGGAGATCGTCTATGCGGCCGGCCATGCAGACGCACCGGTCAACGGGGAGTTTCTCTGCGTCAAGGGCCGCTCGGGCTGGGACTTCGTGTCGAGCCCCGACCGTTTGACCCGGCCGCTGGTGCGCCGCGATCTGGCATACGAGGCCGGTCTGGCCGACGAGCCCTGGGAGATGCCCGACGCCAGCCCTCTGGCAAGCAGGAAGGCCGACACCGGCGGCTTCATCCCCGTGTCGTGGGATGTCGCGCTGGACCTGGTCGCCGACCGGCTCGCCGGTGTCGTGACCGGGCACGGTCCGGATGCGGTGGCCGGCCTGGCTTCGGCTCGCTGCACCAACGAGGAGAACTACCTGTTCCAGAAGTTCATTCGGGCCGGCATCGGCACCAACAACGTCGATCACTGCGCCCGGTTGTGCCACGCCAGCACCGTCACCGGCCTCGGCACCGCGTTCGGGAGTGGTGCGATGACCAACTCCATCGGCGAGATCCGGGACGCCGACTGCATCCTCATCACCGGATCGAATACGGCGGAATCCCACCCTGTGATCGGCTACGAAGTGGTGCGGGCCGTCAAATCGGGAGCGTCGCTGGTGATCATCGACCCGCGCCGGATTCCCCTGGTCGATCACGCCACCCTGTGGCTTCAGGCCTTTCCCGGTACCGACATGAATGTCTTCCTGGCGATGATGCACATCATCCTGCGCGAGGGATGGGCCGACGAAGAGTTCATCCGGGAGCGCACCGAAGGCTTCGAAGACCTGGCCGCCGCCGTCCGGGAGTACCCACCCGAGGTGGCTGCGCTGGCATCCGGCGTGCCGGCCGACCTGATTGAGCAGGCCGCCCGTCTCTACGCCCGTGGTGCGAGGGCCACCGGCATCGGCAACGGGGACTCGGAGGAGCGGGGCCGATCCTCGATCCTGTACGCAATGGGGATCACCCAGCGCAGCAACGGCACCGATCTGGTGCGCGCCCTGGCCGATCTGGCCATGCTGTGCGGCCACATCGGCAAGCCGTCCACCGGGGTCAACCCGCTGCGCGGGCAGTCGAACGTGCAGGGCGCCTGCGACGTGGGGGCGCTTCCCAACGTTCTGCCGGGTTATCAGCCGGTGGGGGACGAGGAGAAGCGAGCGGGAGTCGCCGAGGTGTGGGGGGTCGCCGAACTGCCGGACGAGCCGGGGCTCACTGTGGTGGAGATGATGCATGCCGCAGCCGCTCGGGAGGTCCGCGCCATGTATGTGATGGGGGAGAACCCCATGCTGTCGGACCCCAATCTGAGCCACGTCGAACAGGCACTGCGCTCGCTCGATTTCCTGGTGGTGCAGGACATCTTCCCGTCCGAGACGGCGCTGCTTGCCCACGTGATCCTGCCGGCGGCATCGTCTCTCGAGAAGGACGGCTCCTTCACCAACACCGAGCGGAGGGTGCAGATGATCGCCCCGGTGGTGGATGCGCCGGGGGAGGCGCTCCCCGATTGGGAGATCACCGGACGGCTGGCCGCCGCCGTCACAGAACGGCTGGGGAGAAACGACCCGGTGCGGTGGAGGTTTGATTCGACCGCTGAGATCATGACCGAGTTGGCAGAGGCGACCCCGTCCTACCGGGGCATGAGCCACGAGCGACTGGCAGGTGACGGCCTCGTCTGGCCCTGCCCCACCGCCGATCATCCCGGAACGCCCATCCTGCACACCGAGGCATTCACCCGGGGTCTGGGCCGTTTCTATGCGGTCGAGGCGCAGCCGCCTGCCGAGGAGCCCGACGAGGAGTACCCGCTGATCCTCAGCACCGGCCGCATCCTGTTCCACTACCACACGGGGACGATGACCCGCCGCAGCGAGGGCCTCAACTGGCGGGAGCCGCGGGGTCACGCCGAGGTGAATGCCGCCGACGCCGCGGCCGCCGGGGTGCTGGACGGCAAGCCGATGGTCATCAAGAGCCGCCGAGGAGAGGTCAGGACCCAGGCCCGGGTGACCGACCGGGTCCCACCCGGTGTGGTGTTCCTCGCTTTCCACTGGAAGGAGGCCCCGGCGAACCTGCTCACTTCGGATACTGGCCTCGACCCGCTCGCCAAGATCCCCGAGTTCAAGGTCTCTGCCGTCCGTATCGAGAAGCCCGTCCGGCGATGATGAGGAGCAGCTCGGCGGCGGCGGGCCCGATCGGCGTCATCCTGGCCGGGGGCCGCTCGAAGCGGATGGGCATCGACAAGGCCCTGGTGCCGGTGGGCGGGGTTCCCATGGTCGAGTGGATCGCCACCGCGCTGCAAGTGGTGGTGGACGAGGTGGTGATCGTGGGCCGCGACGAGCCGCTGGCCGGGATTCCGGCGATACCCGATCTGCGGCCCCGCCCGCGGGGCCCGCTCGCTGGTCTGGTTACGGCTCTGCATCACGCGGCCGGCCGCTCGGTGCTGCTGGTGGCGGTGGACCAGCCGCTGGTGCAGCACGCCACGCTGCAGGGTCTGGCGGGCCTCCTCGATCGAGTCGCAGTGGTCCCGATGGATGACGGAGCCCGCCAAACCACCTGTGCTGCCTACCCGGGAGCGTGGGCGGCCGAGGCCGACCTGGAGGACCGGTCGGGCGGGTCGATCCAGTCGCTGCTGGATCGACTTCCATATCGCGAGGTGGGATTGGAGGAGTGGTCCGCCTGGGGCGAGGACGGCCGTTCCTGGCACAGCGTGGACACCCCCGAGGCGGCGGCGACGGTCCTGGACCGGTACCCAGCAGATTCCCAGACGAAGACACCGGAGGCGAAATGACAGCAAAGATTCTCACGGGGAAAGAACCAGCGGCCGCGCAGCGTGCCGAGGTCGCTGAGCGGGTGGCTGCTCTGGCAGCCGACGGCGTGAGCGTGGGTCTGGCGACACTCCTCATTGGTGACGACCCGGCTTCGGCCGTGTACGTCGGGATGAAGCACAAGGCCGCGGTCAAAGCGGGGATCAAGTCGATCGACCGCAGACTGGGCGGTGAGGTCTCCCAAGAAGAGGTCGATGAGGCAATCGACGCACTGAACGCCGATCCGGAGGTGACCGGTTACATCGTGCAGTTGCCACTTCCCCGGCACCTGGACACGGATCGCGCACTGCTGCGCATCGACCCGTGGAAGGATGCCGACGGTCTCCATGCCCTCAACCTGGGCCGGATGGTGCTGGATCTGCCGGCCCCCCGTCCGGCCACGCCGAGCGGGGTCCTCCGACTGCTCGACTTCTACGAGATCGGGACCTCAGGGAAGAACGTGGTGATCGTCGGCCGCTCCCAACTGGTGGGCCGACCGCTCTCGATCATGTTGGGCCAGAAGTCGCGCAACGCCACGGTCACGGTGGCGCACTCCCGCACGAAGGACCTCGTCGGCGTCGCACGATCTGCCGACATCCTGATAGTGGCCGCCGGCAGCCCGGGCTTGATCGGCGGAGATCATGTGGCGCCGGGTTCGGTCGTCGTCGATGTGGGGACGACCAAGACCGACTCCGGCCTGGCCGGCGACGTCCGATTCGACGAAGTGGTCGAGGTGGCCTCGGCCATCACGCCGGTTCCGGGTGGCATCGGCCCCATGACCATCGCCGGCCTGCTGGCGAACACGGTGATCCTGGCAGAGGCGGCGCAAGACGAGACCATGTGACGGTGCCGGGCGCACCCGGCGGGGGAGTGTGGACTCGAGATTGGTGCATCATCCGCACGGCGAACCCGCCTGTACTCCCGGACGCGTCGAGGCCCCCGGCGATCCGG
>CBDUUY010000105.1:0-7655 GCA_965370535.1 uncultured bacterium | reverse complement strand
ACCAGGAACGCCACGGCAAAGACGGTCCACACGCTGGGAACGTCTGCGACCACCGAGAGACCGAGCAGGCCGAACGCTCCCGCTCTCCCCAGATCGGCGGTGATCAGGGCTCGCCGAATCGAGATGCGGTCCAGCGCCACTCCGGCGGCAAACCCGAAGAACAGGGTCGGGATGGTCTGGAAGGCCATCGTCAGGCCGAGATCCCTGCCTGTGTCGGTGAGATGAAGCACGAAGAGCGGCAGGGCCAGAAAGGTGATGTGGTCGCCCAGCAGGGAGACCGTCTGGCCCGCCACGACGACCCACGAGTTGCGGGCATTCCGCGGGTTGGCATTCTTCGCCATTGGGCGAGACTACCCACGGGGCGGCATGCGGAGGCTCCCGACCACTCCGCCGTGCGGTAGCCTCTTGTTGTGCGGCGTGATCGCGCGCCCCCGACCGAGACGAGGATGCCGTGGCCAGAACCAGCGAACTGCCTGAGATGGTGAGCGAGTTCATCGAACTCGCCAAGCAGTACATGCGCGAACAAATCCTGGATCCGGCCAAAGGGCTCGGCAGGCTTGCGGGGTTCTCCTTCGCCGGCGCCATCGTTTTGGTGCTGGCGGTGATCTTCCTGTCCGTGGCCGGAGCCCGGTTGATAATCGAAGTGCTGCCGGCCGGGGTGCTCTGGAGCGGCCTCGGGTATGTGCTGGCCTCGATCGCCCTATTGCTGCTGACGGGCCTGATGATGTGGAGGGTCACGAGATGACTGTCGAGAAGGCCGATCTCGAGGCAAAACTCGCCGAGATCCAGGAAGTCATCGACGAGACCACCGATGCTGCCCGCGGCACGGGTGTCGCCATCGCCGCCGGAGTGGTGCTGATCCTGCTGCTGGTGTTCCTACTAGGCAGGCGCAAGGGCAAGAAGGGATCGGCTCGCGTCGAGGTCTACCGGCTCGGCTGAGGATCAGCCCTCGATATCGATCTCACCTTCGGCGGGATCATCTGCACCCAGCAACTTGATCCGGATCGCTTCACCCCGCCTCAACGTACGGCTGTAGATCAATTCACGATCTGGGCGGTAGAGCCTCTTCAGCCACCCGAGAGCGAGCATCGCCGCCCCCAACCCGACCAGAGGGCCGTTGCCACGGCGAGCCCCGCCGAACAATGCCCTGGCTCCGTCCTTGAAGAGGTCCACCAGGCGATGATACCGGCGAAGCGAAGGAGTCGGTTGAGCTACCTGTATTCCTCGACTGGCTTCTAGAGTGCGACCATGTTCCGCAATCGTGAACGAATGGTCAAGATTCTGGGCACGGTGCTCGCGGTGGCGATGCTCCTCAGCTTCACGTTGCCGGTCCTGCTCGGCAACCCGTGAGCGCAGTGTTTGCGGCGGGCGAGGTGTGCCTGCTGCTCGATGCCCGCAGCCGCACCTACCTGATCGATCTCACTGCGGGTGGAAGGTTCCAATACCACGCAGGGGGCGTTGACCACCACGACATCATCGGCAGTGCGCCCGGCGTCGTGCTCCGCACCTCCTCGGGAGCCCGCCTGGTGGCGCTGCGCCCCCGTCTGGCCGACTACGTGCTTCGCATGAAACGCGGCCCGCAGGTGATCTACCCGAAGGACCTCGGCCCGATTATCCACTGGGGCGACATTGGGCCCGGCATGACCGTCCTGGAGGCCGGAACAGGATCCGGGGCACTCACGCTGGCCCTGCTCCGTGCAGTCGGCCCCACCGGCAGGGTGGTGAGCGTCGAACGCCGGCCCGAACACGCACGCCACGCCGTTGCGGCCATCACCCGTTTCCTCGGCGATCTTCCCGCCACGCTGGAGTTGCGGGACGGCGATGTCGAAGACATGGTCGCCGACGTGGCGCCCGATCGCCTGGTGCTCGATCTGCCGGAACCCTGGCACGCCGTCGAGGCGGCTGCCGAAGGCCTGGCCGACGACGGAGTGCTCACCTCATACCTCCCGACCGTTCCTCAGGTGCAACGGATCCGCGACGCTCTGCGGCGCACCGGCCGGTTTGCGACACCGTCCACATTCGAGGTGCTGCACCGCGACTGGGCGGCCGACGGCAGATCGGTCCGGCCCAGCCACCAGATGGTCGGCCACACCGGGTTCATCACCATCGCCTTCAAGACGCTGGGAGAACCAGGCGCTACGGAGACCCCTCTATGCGAGGATCCGCTCGAGGAGTGAGCCGACAAACCCTCCCAAACGAACCTCGGCCCCCATCCGGTGGGGACGAGGGCCGATGTCGGCAGGGGTTGCCTGTGGTTACGGCTCGATGTAGATACATTCGCCGGGGCACTCCTCGGCGGATTCGATGGTGATGTCTTCCTGACCATCGGGGACGACTGCAAGGCCGGCTGCGCCCTCGGTGTTGCCTTCCGAAGCGGCGAATATCTTCTCTCCCTCGCGCACATAGGCGAGGCCATCGTCCAACATGACAAAGACGTCGGGGGCGATTTCCTCGCACAGGCCGTCACCGGTGCACAAATCCTGGTCGATCCAAACCTTCATGATGTCAATTGCTCCATTGCGAGACCGGCCGATTGTAGTCCCGGGGGAATCTCACTCGATGCAAGACCGTCGGGGCCGTCAGAACGCACCCGGCCGTATACTGTCGGTCCCTGCGCCGGGCTCTCTGATGCCCGGGAAATCGACCCGCGAGGCGGTCATGGAAGACGCCCACGCCACGGCACAAGAGCTCCGCACCACCATCAAGATGCTCGAAGAGGAGATCGCCATCCTGCGGCGCCGTCTCCAGGATGCGCCGCGCCGGGTACGCATCCTCGAGGAACGGATGCTGGAGTCAAAGGGCCGGCTCGTGCAGGCCGTGGCGCAGAACGACAAGATCTCGACAGCCCTGGCAGAGACCCGGGAGCAGCTCGCCCTCCTGCGCGAAGAAGTCGAAAGGCTCACGGCCCCGCCCAACCCGTTCGGTGTGATCCACAAGGTCAACGCCGATGGCACCCTCGACCTGTCCACGGGGGGGCGCAAACTGCGGGTCAACGTCGAGCCGTCCATTGAGGTCAAGGAACTCGAAGTGGGACAAGAGGTGCTCCTCAACGAGGCCATGAACGTCGTCGACGTCCGTGCTTTCGAGATCACCGGCGATATCGTGATCATCAAGGAGATCCTCGACGAGGACCGCCTGGTCGTGCTCGCCCGCGGCGACGAGGAGACCGTTGTCGAGGTGTCGGGCCCCATGCACGACACCTACCTGAGGGTCGGAGATCATGTCCGTATCGACCCGGCCACCGGTCTCGCTCATGAACGGCTGGAACGCCCTGAGGTGGAGGAACTGGTTCTCGAGGAGATTCCCGACATCTCATACGAGGACATCGGGGGACTGCAGGATCAGATCGAGATCATCCGCGATGCCGTCGAGTTGCCCTACATCCACAAGGCCCTGTTCGAGGACTACGGCCTGGCCGCCCCCAAGGGGGTGCTGCTCTACGGGCCCCCCGGATGTGGCAAGACATTGATCGCCAAGGCCGTGGCCAACAGCCTCGCCAGGGCGGTGGCCGACCAGACCGGGCGCTCGGACGCCCACTCCTACTTCCTCAACATCAAGGGTCCCGAACTCCTCAACAAGTACGTAGGTGAGACCGAACGGCACATCCGCCTCATCTTCGCCAGGGCCAAAGAAAAGTCCGACGACGGATTGCCGGTGATCGTGTTCTTCGACGAGATGGACTCTCTCTTCCGGACCAGGGGCACCGGAATCTCATCCGATGTCGAATCGACCATCGTGCCCCAGTTGCTGTCGGAACTCGACGGCGTCGAGGCCCTCAAGAACGTCATCGTCATCGGAGCCAGCAACCGCGAGGATCTCATCGATCCTGCCATCCTCAGGCCGGGCCGGTTGGATGTGAAGATAAAGATCGAACGCCCCGGCGAGGAGGCAGCGCGGCAGATCTTCGGGATCTACCTCGCCGAGCACGTCCCCATCGATCAGCAGGAGATCGAGGCCGCCGGAGGCGACCGGGCAAGTCTCATCGTCCAGATGGTGGACAGGGTGGTCGTCGACATGTTCTCGACGGCCCAGCACAACGAGTTCCTCGAGGTCACCTATGCAAACGGCGACAAGGAGGTCCTCTACTTCAAGGACTTCTCATCGGGGGCGATGATCGAGAACGTCGTGCGCAGGGCGAAGAAGGAAGCCATCAAGCGGGAGATAGCCGAAGGCACCCGGGGAATTCGCACAGCAGACCTCCTCGGTGCGATCAAGCAGGAGTTCCGGGAGCACGAGGATCTCCCCAACACCACCAACCCCGACGACTGGGCACGCATCAGTGGCAAGAAGGGGGAGCGCATCGTCTATGTGCGGACCCTGATCGAAGGCGAAGGGGATAGCCGCTCCATCGAGGCGGTCACCACGGGCCAATACCTGTGATCCCGGTGCACAAGGTGCTCGGCACTGAGACCGAGTTCGGCATCACGATTCGTAACCGACCGGACTTCGACCCGGTTCTCGCTTCCGGTCAGGTGATCAACGCATACGCAGGTGCCCGGCCCCGCATCGATTGGTCCTACGAGGACGAAGCGCCCGACCGCGATGCGAGGGGCTTGCGGTACGAACCAATGCCGACGGCCGGTCCCGAGAGCGGACTCGTCAACACCGTGCTGACCAACGGCGCCCGCTTCTACGTGGATCATGCCCACCCCGAATACTCGTCCCCGGAGTGCTACGACCCTCTGGAGGCCGCCCTCTACGACAAGGCGGGCGAGGTGGTCCTGGCTGAGGCCGCAGCGAAGGCTCAGAATCTGTTCCCGGAGGATCAACGCCTGATGATCCACAAGAACAACAGCGACGGAAAAGGCAACTCCTACGGTGCCCACGAGAACGTGCTCGTGTCGCGTTCGGTGCCGTTCGGTGACCTGGTGCGCCACCTGACCGGCTTTCTCGTGTCACGGCAGATCTTTACAGGTGCCGGCAAGTTGGGCTCCGAGAACGGCAGGCCGCCGGCCTCATTCCAGATCACCCAACGCGCCGATTTCTTCGAAGAGGAGGTCGGGCTCGAGACGACCCTGAAGCGGCCGATCATCAACACACGCGACGAGCCGCACGCCGAGCCCGCCTCCTATCGGCGTCTTCACGTGATCATCGGTGACGCCAACCTGTCCGAGACCCAGATCTTCCTGAAGCTCGGGAGCCTCTCGATGTTCCTGGCGGCACTCGAAGCAGGGGCATTGCCAGAGGCGGTCGCTCTCGCCGATCCAGTCGAGTCGGTATGGAAGGTCAGCCACGACCCCACACTCCGTCACACCATCCCACTCGCGAGCGGTGGCACGATCACGGCCCTCGACCTGCAATGGCGCTACCTGGGGTGGGTCGAGGAGTATGCCGAGTCGGAGGGTGCCGACCAGGTACATCGACGCCTCCTCGATACATGGGCCGGCATCCTGACAGATCTCGAGCGTGACCCCATCTCCACCGCCGATCGCCTGGATTGGACCGCCAAACTGAGGCTCCTGGAAGGATACCGGGACCGTGACGGCCTGCCCTGGGACGATGCCAAACTGCGCCTGCTGGACCTGCAATACCACGATGTAGACCCGGCACGCGGCCTCTATCACCGGCTCATCGCATCTGGAGGCATGGTCCGCCTCTTCACCGACGAACAGATCGAACGGGCAGCAACCCAACCCCCCGAACGCACCAGGGCCTACTTCCGGGGCCGATGTGTGGAGAGGTTTCCGAACGATGTGGTCGCCGCAAACTGGGATTCGATGATCTTCGATGTCGGCCGGGACACCCTCAAGCGGGTGCCTATGATGGAGCCGCTTCGCGGCGGCAAGGATCGGGTGGCCGATCTCATCGACGGATCGGCGTCGGCCGCCGATTTGGTGGAAGCGCTCGGAGGCGACGATGGCTGAACAAGAACGGAAACAGCGCAAGTCCGACCGATCTGCACAGGACGCCGAGGTCACCGCGACCAGGGACACCCGGGTCGGTGAGGACCTGAGCGGCAAGATCGACGACCTGCTGGACGAGATCGACAGCGTGCTCGAGGAGAACGCCGAGGAATTCGTCAAGAACTACGTCCAGAAGGGCGGCCAGTGAGCACCGTGCTGCCCGGCGACGGCCTCCCCCTGGAACAGGTGAACCCCTCGACCAGTTTTTCGGCCTTCCTGCGGTCGATGGACATGGAGCCCCGCTGGGATGTGCCCACCGACGGGCCCAGCGTCCAGGCCCCCGAAGGCACGACCGTGCTCGCATTCCGATACAGCGACGGTGTCCTGATGGCGGGTGACCGGCGGGCCACTGCCGGCAGCCAGATCGCTCATCGACGGGTTCAGAAGGTCTTTGCGGCCGACAGCTTCTCTGCCGTGGCGATCGCCGGCACAGCCGGCATCGCAATCGAGTTGATCCGCCTCTTCCAGACCGAACTGGAGCACTATGAGAAGCTGGAGGGCCACCGCCTCAGCCTCGAGGGCAAGGCGAACTACCTCGCGTCCATGATCCGCAGGCAGTTGCCGATGGCGTTCCAGGGTCTAGTCGTCATCCCGCTGTTCGCCGGATACGACGAAGCGACGGGCATCGGTCGTTTGTTCAGCTACGACGTCGTCGGGGGCCTGTACGAAGAGATCGATTACACCGCAACCGGGTCCGGCGGGCGCGACGCAAAGCTCTACCTGAGAGGGACCTACCGGCCCGATGCGACCGAGGCCGAGGGGCTTCGGATGGCAATCGAGGCCCTCGTGATCGCCGCCGAAGAGGACAGTGCCACCGGCGGCCCCGACTTGCGGCGCGACATCTACCCCAACGTGGCCATCGTCGATGCGAACGGCTACCGGGCGATCGACGAAGAGGCCATCGCAGCGACGGCCCGCGAGGTCATGGAGAGTCCGCTGTGACGATGCCGTACTACGTCCCGCCCGAGCAGTTGATGAAGGACCGGGCCGAATACGCCCGCAAGGGAATCGCCCGGGGCCGCTCGATCGTTGCCGTCGAGTATGCGGACGGCATTGTGCTCGTCGCCGAGAACCCCAGCGGATCACTGCAGAAGATCGGCGAGATCTACGATCGCATCGCCTTCGCCGGCGTCGGGAAGTACAACGAGTTCGAGTCGCTGAGGGTGGCAGGCCTCCGCCATGCCGACCTCAAGGGGTACGCATACGCCCGCCTGGACGTCACGGCCAAGGGCCTGGCCAACGCATACGCCCAGACACTCGGCCACGTCTTCACCCAGGAAGTCAAGCCGTACGAAGTCGAGGTCATGGTGACCGAGGTCGGGCACGAAGACACCGACAACCGCATCTTTCGGGTCACCTATGACGGCACGCTCTACGACGACCGAAACGTCTCCGCCATAGGTGGACGGGACGACGAACTCCGTGCCCTACTCGAGACGCGCTTCGAACCGGGGGCCTCATTGCCGATTGCTCTCAGTTGGGCCAGGGAGGCCTTCGAGGAGGACAGGGACGAGCCCATCCCGCCGGAGGGGTGGGAGGCAGCCGTCATCGATCGCACGCTGGGCAGGCGCACGTTCCGCAGGCTGAGCGTCGAAGAGATCACAGGGTCCTAGTGGTGTGTCTGTGATTTAGCAACGTCGGGTAGTGTGGGGGGATGGAGACGTTTGGGATGACTGATGAGGACCTGGAATCGGTGGCGCGACTGGCCCGGTCGTCGACGCTGCCGCATCGCACAGTGGTCCAGGCCAAGGC
>CBDUUY010000104.1:0-7702 GCA_965370535.1 uncultured bacterium | reverse complement strand
TTCCCTCGCACGGAAGAGGCCAGGGGTTCGAATCCCCTCACCTCCACCATCAGGAACCCCTTGCCTTCGCAGGGGGTTCCGTTGTCCGTGGGCGGCATGGGTCTGGTGTTCGGTACCCTCCACGCGACCGACCGGGAGCCACATGCAGGGTCCGCCATCGACGATTCGTATGCACGCAGCCGATGTCGGCATTGGTGTGCACGAACCTCTGGGGCCGGCACTGGCGCGTATCGCTGCCGGGCAGTTCGACAGGATCACCGCCGGTCTCAGGATGAACCCCGACCGCGATGTGGCGGTCCACGAAGCCCGCAAGGCACTCAAGCGGTTGCGGGCGCTGCTGCGCCTGGTGTGTGACCATCTCGGCGAGGGGGTCTTTCGGGAGGAGGACGTGGTGCTTCGCGACCTGGGCCGCCGTCTGGCTGCGGCACGGGATGCCCGAACTTGCATAGACACACTGCATGCCCTCGTCCCCGACCGGTGTGAGATGTTGGAGGAACGTCTGGCCGATGACCACCGTGCAGCCTCTGCCCTGTTGCTCACCGATACCGATCTGATGGCGCAATTACTGACGACCGCCAAGTGTGCGCGCGAGCGTTGGGTCACCCGTCTGCCGGGCCTGGTGAGGGACGAGTTCGCCGCGATCTCCCCGGGTCTGCGCCGCACCTACAGGCGGGGCCGCAAGCGTATGGGCCGTGCCGTGGACCGTCCGACCGATGAGGCATTCCACGAGTGGCGCAAGGAGGTGAAACACCTCCGGTACCAGATGGAATCGCTGAGGCCGATCGACCCTCCTGCCTTCAGCGGTGTGATCGCCGCCTTGGACTCCCTCGGTGAGGTGCTGGGCACCGAGCACGACCACACGGTGCTGAGATGGGTGGTCGGCAGAGAGGGCAGCTTTGGCGGGGAGGCCGCCCACGTCCTCGAGTTGCTGCAGGCCCGAAAGGAGGAACTCCGCACCTCCGCAGTGCCTCTGGCGAAGAGGGTGTACTCGGCGAAGGCAGGTGAGTTCGTCCGTGGAATAGGGGCACGCTGGAAAGCAGTCCGCACGAGACCCACCGGGGTCCGGGACTCACAGCGTTAACCTCTTCGGCAATGACACTCCGAACCCCCGCACTCACCGTCATCGTGGCGGCTGCACTGGTCTTCGCCGCTTGCGGCGACGACGCTGCCGGCACCACCACCTCGACCACCACTACGACCAGGCCGGGCCCGGTCGGGGACCTGGCCGACGACCTGGCCGCCCTGGTGGACGTAGCCGAGGACGTGCGAGGCCTCGAGTTCCTCGCCGACCCGGTGATCACGATCCTCTCCGACGAGGAACTCGCTCAACGGGTCCGTGAGGACATCGAGGAGGAGATCGACCCCGACGACATCGTCATCGATCAGGCCTTCTTCGAGTTGATCGGCCTCCTCGACCCCGGGACGGACCTCGCCCAGGTCTTGACCGACCTGTACGCCGAACAGGTCGCCGGGTTCTACGACTCCGACACCAAGGAGATGGTCATCGCCGGGGGCCAGGAGTTGACTCCGTTGCGCAGGACCATCGTCATCCACGAGTTGATCCACGCCCTGGCCGACCAGCATTTCGATCTCGGCGGTCGTATGGATGCCCTGATGGATGAGGAGCGCTACCACGAGGCATCGGCGCTTCTGGCACTCGCCGAGGGTGAGGCCACCTACTTCCAGATCGTCTACTTCCAATCGCTGTCGGGCGTAGACCAGTTGGCAGCAGCCACCGAGTCACTCGAGATCGACACTACGGTGCTCGATTCTCTGCCCGATTGGTTTGGCGACGATCTGATGTTCCCCTACGACCAGGGGTTCCTGTTCGTGGAGACGCTCGTCTCGCTGAACGGCATTGCGGCTGTGGATCAGGCATACGGGCGCCTCCCCACCACCGTCGAGCAGATCATTCACCCCGAGGCCTACCGCACTTTTGAGCCCTCCAGGCAGGTCGAACTCCCCGGCAATGCCATCGTCCCCGGCTACGAGATCTATGAAGAAGGGGAGTTGGGGGAGTGGAACCTGCGCCTGTACCTGCTCGACGGGGTCAGGGACGGCGATGCGATCATCGGTTCGGCCGGGTGGGGCGGCGACGACTATCGCATCCTGTGGGACGGGACCGAGGTCGTGTTCCTGTACCAGTACGAGGGCGACACGCCCCGCGACGCCAGGGAGTTGGCCGGGTTCCTGGAGGAGTCGGTGGGCGAACGGATGGCCGTCGGCAACCCCTCCCAGGAGGGCGACGGCCCTGTGACCTTCAGCGGCGACGACTACGCGTGGATACTCCTGGACGGTTCCACTGTGTATTTTGTGGCTGCCTCAGACCCGGTGACGGGCCGGACGATGGCCGAGGTGCTGACTCCCAGCGAGTCCTGACGGGCGTGTTGGGCTCCGGCGTGCCACAATGCGCGTTGATCTAGTCATCGGAGGAGCAAGAACCATGGATCTAAGCAAGCTCGGCAACGGCGCCAAGATCACCCTGATCGGCGGCATCGTGCTGCTCGTCTCCAGTTTTCTGCCCTGGTACGGGGCGTTCGGCTTCAGTATCAATGGGTGGGACTCGGAGTTCTGGGCGATCCTCGGCATCCTGTTCGGCCTGGCGGCCGCGCTCATCCTCGCCCTCAAGGTGTTCGATGTGACCGACGTCGCCTTCGGCCCGTTCAAGGCCGAGCAGATCGTTCTCATGCTGGGTGCGTTGTCCACCATCTTCATCGTGTTGCGGTGGATCACCGAGACCAGCCTTGTGAAGTACGGCCTGTTCCTGGCGATGGTGTCGGCGGTTGCGATCACCTTTGGCGCTTTCACCGCCATGAAGGAAGCAGGGATCGCTATGCCCGATGTGGACGACTTCAAGTCGTTTGGTGGCGGCGACGACTCGCCCCCGCCCCCGCCTCCGGCCGAATAGCACAGAGACCGATGTGTGGTGAAGGGCCTGCGGGCCCTTCACTCGCGTCCGGGTTCCCGCGGCGGCCTGGGGGAGATATGGTGCCGGGGTGATGCGGGCGCGTCGGAACGACCCAGATCAGAACAGGAAGCGGGCGCGGCCTACTTGCCTCGACCGGCGTTGGGGCGCCGCCCGTGGTTGGCCTTGTTTCGACGGGCACGCAGTTTGCGGCGTTTTGCCTTGGCCATAACCCGGGGAGGGTACCAGGGATCGTTCCCCTGCACACACTCGCCGTACGACTCACAGACGGTGCCTGGCGCTCCGATCCGCTGCTCGTGGCTTCCGGCTTCTGCCTCCGATTGAGGGGTATCCGGGGGGTTCCGCCGGGGTGGGGGGTACTGCTGAGGGCCGGGTCCGTCCACACGTTCGGAATGCCGCATCCGCTGACGGTGATGTCACTGGACGGTTCGGGGCGGATTCGCAGGGTCGGGACGGTGCCGCCGGGGAGGGTCGTGTCGGATCGTGGAGCGGTGTGGATCGCCGAGATGCCGCCGGGCGGTTGTCCGCCAAACCCGGGCCGGGTCGTGCATGTGCTGCCTATGCTCGCCGGGTGGCCGCATCCCTGATCCTGTGTGCCGGTCCCATCGGCAATCTGGGGGATGCTCCGCCGCGCCTTGCCGAGGCGCTGTCGTCGGCCGACATCGTCTACGCCGAGGACACCCGCCGGGCCCGTATCCTGCTGACCCATCTGGGCGTGGACAAGCCTTTGCGTTCCTACTTCGTGGGCAACGAGGCCGATCGGGCCGCCGAACTGGAAGAACGCCTTCGCTCCGGTGAGACCGTGGCGTTGGTCACGGATGCCGGCACGCCGGGTGTGGCCGACCCGGGCTTGACCGCGGTGCGGGCCGCCGTCGAAGCGGGGGCGGAAGTGACCGGCATACCCGGTCCCAGTGCGGTGACGATGGCCCTGGCGGTATCGGGGATGCCGGCGGATCGGTTCGTGTTCGAGGGTTTCCTCCCCAGGAAGGGGGCGAAGCGAGCCGCTCGTGTCGGGGGCCTGAAAGGCGAGGTCCGAACCGTCGTGATATTCAGTTCTCCCAATCGGATGGCGGCCGACCTCTCCGACCTCGCCGACGCTCTCGGGCCGGATCTGCCGGTGGTCGTCTGCCGCGAACTCACAAAACTGCACGAGGAGGTGTGGCGGGGAGGCCTGAGCGAAGCGGTCGCCCATTGGTCGAGCAGGAAGGTACGGGGTGAGGTGACCCTGGTGCTGGGGGGTGCGTCACCCACGGGCCCCGATATCGAGGGAGCCCTGAAGCGTGCGACTGTGTTGGTGGACGCCGGAATCGCCATCAGCCGGGCAAGCCGGATGACGGCGAACGAGACCGGTGTGCCCCGGCGGGATCTCTACGCAGCCCTCATCCGGCAGCGCGACGAACGCCGGGCCGGAGAGGGCTGATCACCGGGGTAGCCGTCGCTAGGCGAGTTGAGCCTTGCAGCGGGTACAGATTCCTTTGCCCTTGAACGCTCCGACGTCCTTGGTGCTGCCACAGAACGTGCAGGTGTCCTCGAGTTTGCGGATCATGATGTTGTCGCCGTCCACGGAGATGGCGAGTTGGTCGCCCTCGTGGATGTTGAAGAGCCGGCGAGTCTCGGCGGGTAGAACGATACGGCCGAGGTCGTCGATCTTGCGGACGATACCGGTGTCCATTACACCTCCAGAGTGTGTGCAGACGATGGCAAACGGCCGGCAAACGGCCGACGGAGCCTTGATTGCCGCCGCTACGAGCATACCCATTCATCCAGATCATGGCTGGTACCCGGGCCCACTTGGCGGAGGGCTACGCTACGGGACCGGTCCCCATGATCTACATCACCACCCCGATCTACTACCCCAACGATCGCCCCCACCTCGGGACGGCGTACACCACCCTGGTCGCAGACGCGGTCGCCAGGTACTGGCGCCTCAAGGGCGAAGAGGTGTTCTTGCTCACCGGCACCGATGAGCACGGCCTCAAGATCGCCAGGGCCGCCGAGGAGAACGGCATGAGCCCCCAGGAGTGGGTGGATCAGATCGTCGAGCGCTTCTACGAGGCGTGGGAGATGCTCGACATCGAGTATGACGATTTCATCCGCACCACCGAGCCGCGGCACACGGGAGCGGTCCGCAAGTTGCTGGGTGCGATCCACGACGCCGGTGATGTGTACGAACACCGCTACGAGGGGCCCTACTGCGTGGCATGTGAGGCGTACTACACCGAAGGCGAGTTGGTGGACGGGCGCTGCCCCATTCACGAACGGCCCGTCGAGATCCACGCCGAGGACAACTACTTCTTCAGGTTGTCGGCCTACGGCGATCGCTTGCTGGCCCACATCGAGGCCAACCCGGACTTCGTCACCCCCGTGACCCGCCGCAATGAGGTGGTGTCGTTCATCGAGCAGGGCCTCGACGATATCTCGATCAGCAGGGCCAATCTGGAGTGGGGTATCCCGCTGCCGTGGGACGAGACGCACGTGGCCTATGTGTGGGTGGATGCGCTCATCAACTATGTGTCGGCCGCCGGTTTCCTCGATGACGACGGCCGATTCGCCGGCCAGTGGCCGGCCTGGGCGCACCTGGTGGGCAAAGACATCATCCGGTTCCACGCCATCATCTGGCCGGCGATGCTGATGTCGGCGGGGCTCCCATTGCCCAGGCAGATCGCCTCGCACGGTTTCCTGCTGGTGGGCGGCCAGAAGATGTCCAAGACGCGGGCCAATCAGGTGCTCCCCGATGATCTGGTGCCTACCTTCGGTCCGGACGGCTATCGCTATCACTTCCTGCGGGATGTCTCGTTTGGGCCAGACGGCAACTTCTCTTGGGAGGGCATGGTCGCCCGCTACAACGCCGACCTGGCCAACGACTTCGGCAATCTGGTCAACCGCGTGCTCAACCTGGCCGAGCGCTTCCGGGATGGGCAGGTACCTGCGGTGTCCGACCCCGACGCCACCGAGGACGCCGGCTTGCGCGAGGCGGCGGCGGGTGCCGTCGAGGCGCTGGCTTTGTTCGAGGAGTTCAAGACCAAACGGGCACTCGAAGGAGTGTGGCGCCTGTTCCGGACGGCCAACGCTTTCATGGAAGCCACCGAACCGTGGAAGGTGGCCAAGGACCCGGCCATGGCCGAGCGTCTCGACACCATCCTCAACGCGGCCCTCGAGGCACTGCGGGTGGGAGCCATCCTGATCTGGCCGGCCATGCCCCGGGCCGCCGAGACGCTGTGGGGACGGCTCGGACTGCCCGGCGGACCGGGGGACGGGCCGTTGGAACAGACGGCCGTCTTCGGCACATTCCCTGCCGTCACCGTCACCAAGGGCGACCCACTCTTCCCCAGGATCGAGACAGAAGAGTGAGTTCCTGGGTCGACTCCCATTGCCACCTGCATATGTCCGACGCCGACCCCGGTGTGCTTCTCGACAGGGCGGCGGCCGTTGGTGTCGAGTGGTTGGTGTGCCCCGGCACCGACGTCGAGGGATCTGAGGCGGCGCTGGCCCTCTCCGAGGCCTACCCCGGCCGGGTGTTGGCGGCCAGCGGCCTGCACCCCCACGACGCATCACGATGGCCGGAGGAGGCCGACCGCATCGCCGAGTTGGCGGCCCGTTCGGTGGCCATCGGCGAGTGCGGACTCGACTTCTATCGCAACCTGTCGCCGCACGATGAGCAGTTGCAGGCATTCCGTGCGCAGGTTGTGCTGGCCGAGGACCTCGACATCCCCCTGATCGTGCACGTGCGGGATGCCTTCCGGGAGATGTTCGACGAACTGGAGTCTTCGGGTGCCGGTCCTCGCACGGTGCTGCACTGCTGGACCGGGGGCCCCAAGTGGACGAAGCGCTTCGACCAACTGGGGGCGACGTTTTCCTTTGCGGGACCGATCACCTATCCCAACGGCGACACGGTGCGGTTGGCTGCGGCTGTGGCGCCGCCTGAGCGCACCATGGTGGAGACCGATACCCCCTACCTGACCCCACCCCCCGACCGCCATCTGCCCAACGAACCCGCCAACGTGGTGGAGGTCGGCAAGGCCCTGGCAGAGGTGTGGGGGATGACCACCGACCAGGTGGCTCGAAGCACCAGCGCCGTGGCCGCCAAGGTGTTCGGCCGTGGATGAAGGCCCGCTGGGTGCGGCGGCCACTGCCCGTCTGCTCGAACGCCACCACCTGCATCCCCGCAAGGCGCTCGGCCAGCACTTCCTGATCGACCCCAACACCACTCGGCGCATAGTGGACGCAGCGGGGGTGGGCCCCGGTGACATGGTGGTGGAGGTCGGTGCGGGGGTCGGCACCCTGACCAGAGCGCTGGCAGCCACCGGCGCCTCCGTCGTCGCCTACGAGGTCGATGAACGGCTGCGGCCGCTGCTGGCCGAGACGCTCGACGGACTCGATGTAGATGTTCGCTACGCCGACGTGGCGCGCGACGGCCTGGACCTGGAGGGTGGGCCTTGGACCATGGTCGCCAACCTGCCCTACAACGTGGGGACCCCGCTGCTGCTGGATCTGCTCACGGATTTCCCTCCTGTGACCCGGTTTGTGGTGATGCTGCAGCGGGAAGCCGTGGAGCGCCTGGCTTCCGGACCCGGATCGAAGGCCTACGGTCTCCCCTCGGTGGTCGCCCAGTTGTACGGCACCGTGTCGGTGGCGTTCCGGGTGCCGGCCACGGTGTTCCTTCCCCGGCCCGATGTGGAATCGGCGGTGGCTGTGATCGATCGGATCGACCCGCATCCTCTGGCTGCGAAAGCGGTGACTCTGGCCGCGGCCGGATTTGGCCACCGCCGCAAGATG
>CBDUUY010000103.1:0-7720 GCA_965370535.1 uncultured bacterium | reverse complement strand
TCATCACCTACCGGTTCGAGGTCGACATCATCTCCAACCTCAAGCGGGTCTTCTACCACGCAAAGCGGATCGCCAGGGTGGCGGTTCCCAAAGAAGAGCGGCCCGACATGTGATCGCCGCGCCGAAAGGGTCCCCGATCTGCCGGTTGGCAGGTATCGGTGCCCCCATCACCCGACGGCAGGGTCTTCGGTCCCAAACTCAATCGAACGGCTTGTACATCGTCGTCCAGGTGCGCACCCTCCTGAATCCGACGCTCTCGTACAGCCGAAGCGCCCCGTGGAGGTTCTCGGTGAGCACACTCAGGGCGGCTTCGGTCATACCCCTGTCCCGAACAGCACGGAGGCTCTGCACCAGCAGGGACCTGGCCAGACCCCTGCGCCGATAAGAACGCCGCACCGAGATGTCCTCGGTGTACCCCCGCTTGCGGCCGAACTGCTCGTTGTGGTGGACATCGACATACGATCTCACCTGGCCGGCTATCTCGTCGCCGTCCCAGGCGACCCGCCACAACCCGGGCTCATTCCATGGGAACTCGAGGAACTGCCGGAAGTCGTTCTCGGTGCCTTCTGATGCCCCGATGTGATCCCGGAAGGCTTCCACCTCTGCCTCCCACACCTTGCGCATCTCAGAGTCCGCCGGGGTTCTCACCACCAGGCCCTCCGGCAACGGTTCATCGGGGATGTCCTCGAGATCGGGGCGGACCATATCGACTGAGTACAGCACCGGCTTGTATCCCGCACGTTCGTAGAGGGTCCGGGCGCCCTCCTCCGTATCGGTGTGGAAGACCTCGAATGTCTGCTCGCGGTCGGTGGGGTGCTCTGCAGCGATCTCCCTCAGCCGGGCCTCGTTGTGGGCCAGCATCGCAGTCCCTATGCCCCTGCCCCTGGCGTCAGGGTGAACGAAACAGAATGGCATGAAGCGGCGAATTCCCTCGATCTCCGTCCACCAGGTCACCCGCCCGTAAGCCACCGGATCGCCTTCGATCTCCGCAAACACCATGTCGGTCCGGGGGTCGCAGTTGTCCAGGTGCGCATAGGTTCTCTCGACATCCTCTGTTCGCTCCACCCGATCGACGCCGTCCGCAGCACACGCATCGTTCAGCACACGGGCAATGTGAGGGAAATCCTCGCCGCCCCGGAACCCGCGAAAGGCCAGATTCGGGACGTCGGGTGAATCGGCGAGGAATCTCCAAGGGGCCATGCCTCTGCAAACTACCCGCCGGATCGGTGCGCTGCCGGTGCCCCGCAACCACTCAACGCCGCGCCCGCTACTGCCGATGACAGGAGAGCCCAATCGAGAGGTATTGGTGCGCCCGGAGATGATCCATCACGAACCCGGTGGGCTCTCGGGTGGCCCCGGCACGGACCCGGCTTCCCTGGAGTCGCTCGTCGACGCGCTCGGCATGGCGTGGACCTCGTACACCCTCTACGAGAATCCCCGACACGTCGAGGCGTTCATGCGCGCCGTGGAGATCCTTGCCTCGGCACCCGGCTACCCGTGGCGAGCCGAGACGGGCGTGGATGGGTTTGCAGCCGATGGCGAACTGCTCGCCGTTCGGCGCGAAGGTTCGCTGCGTATGGCACGCCGGTTGTTTGCACTCGGCACTGCGGCATTGGAGTTCATCAACACTCCGTCGGATACCGACCTGATACATCTGTTCGACCTGCTGGCACCGGTTGACCCTCCCGACGACCCGGGCGCGGCACTCGAGGATGCCGGGGTCTCCACGATCCGACTACTGGACAGGAAGATGTTGCGCTCCGGCGCCGACCCTGCGGAGGAAAAGCGCATCCCCGGCACGCATGTCCTGGAGAACGACGACCCGGGCGCATTCGTGCTGGGCCTGCTGGAGGGAGGCGACGCCGATCCTGCCGCGGTAGCCGCCACCTTCGTCGGAGAATACGAACGGGCTCACCTGCTGATCGACATCGGCGACACCTGGGGCTCCGAGGAATTGGTTCACGCCTTCGTGGACGGCTTCTGGTTCCTGCCGGAGACCCACCGCGCCCAGATCTTCTCACTGATGCTGGAACGCGGCGATCGCCCCGAGAACACGGTGTTCCTTGATCAGTTCGGCGGCATGGAACTCGCCGAGATGAACCGGATGTTCGGCGGCGGCGGCCACCCGTTGCTCGCCGATTACCTCCGCGTCGCCGCTGAAGAAGGAGGCCGTCACCAGGACGACCTGGGGGACCTGGTCGTCGGGGGCCCGACGGGCTCACTCGCCGCCGACATCGTGGAACGAGTGGCTGCAGTGCTCCGGACCAAAGGCAGCACCGGGGAACGCCCTTCAGATGCCGCCATTGAGAGGCTCGGAGAGGCTCATCCCACCGGGGCCGATTCCCGCCGTTCGGCCACAAACACCCTTCGCGGCCTGTTCCACCTCGCGGGCACGCCCGAATCCATCGCCTCCATAGGGGAGGTGTGGGCGCGGACAGTGGCCGCCGCTCTCGCCGCCGGCGACCTGGAATCGTCCGATGCCTGGATGAACACCATCACCGGCCTCCAACTCGACGAAGACGCCCGCCGTTGCCTGCTGGAGGCACTCTCCGACAACATGTCCCCACCGGCCATCGACACACTCGCCCGACTCCTCGTCGGGCCTCCCCCCGATGGACCCGGCACCATCGCCCGGGAAGCGGCTCCGTTGTTCGCCGTCGCCGGATTGATCCGCGACCTGGGCACCGAGAAGACGAAGGGGCGCCGCAAGATGCTCCTGCGAGCGCTTCAGGTGGTGACACGGCTCAAGCCGGAAGGTGTGATCACCCATCTGAGCGATCCCCGCTGGTATGTGATCCGCAATGTGCTCATAGCGCTCGGGACCTCCGAGCACCCGAGGACCGCCGGTCACATCGTGCCCCTCTGCAGCCATGCCGACCACAGGGTCCGCGTGGAGGCGCTGCGAGCCCTCTACCGGATACAGGGCCCGGGGTCGGCAAACCTGCTCCTCACCGGCACACTCGACCGGGATGAGATGGTGCGCACCGAGGCAGGCCGCCTGCTGGGCGGCATCGACGACCCCGGCATCGATCGGAGGCTCTTGGAGCGCACCCGATCGCCGGATCTCGTCAAGGCCCTCCGATCAATCGCGGCGCTCGGGCGACGGAACACAGACTCCGCAAGAACGGCTCTCAGGGGGATGGTGACGAAGCGACCGGCGTGGTGGGGCAGAGCCAGACGGCTACGCCGGGGGGCGCGGCAGGCACTGGGGACCAGCGATGGGTGACCATCTGACGACGGCATTCATTCGGGCACTGCGCCGGGCGAGCGGCTACATCCGCCTCTACGGCACCGATCACCCGCTGTGCAACGAGGCGACCGGCGAAGCGGCTCGCACCGCCACCAACCTCATCGGCGAAAAGGCAGGGGTGCTCCTCGGGATCGTCGACGACACCCTGTTCCTGGAGGGTGAGGCATGCGGTCTCATCTCGCTGCAGTTCAACAGCTTTCTACGCGATATCACCGCTGCCGGCATCGAGACCATTCTGATGACCTCCCCGGTGAGCGGCGAGGACGTGGACTCTCTGGTCCGATTGGTCGCCGGCGACGTCGGCGAGTTCAGTGATGGCCGCACGATCCGCATCAATGCCACCCCACTGGGCACCGACGGCAGCAACATGACCCCTGCCGCCCGGCTCCGCAGGTCATACACACATTCTCTCGACGCTCTCAGAGGCGTCGGCCGCTCCATGCAGGCGGGCGAGACCATCACACTCGACAGCACGGCCGCGGCGATAAAGGATCTGCTCGAACGGACCCTGGCCAACCCGGCAGCCGCGTTGCTCCTCACCACCGTCAAGAGCCACCACGAATACACCTTCTATCACTCGGTCAACACGAGCATCCTGTCCCTGGGACTGGCCAGGCTGGCCGGGTTGTCCGAAAGGGATCAGGTGATGCTGGGCATCGGAGCAATGCTCCACGACATCGGCAAGATCGGGGTCTCGCGGACCATCCTGCAGCACCCGGGACGGCTCAATGCAGCCCAGTGGGAAGAGATCAGGAAACATCCCCAACTGGGAGCCGAGGCGATCTTGGCGGCGGCATCACCCGGTGAGGAACTGCTCGCGGTGGTTGCCTTCGAGCACCATGCCCGGTTCGACGGATCGGGATACCCCCGCCTCGTCTACAACGACGGGACCCAAACCCACCCCGGGCACGGCCACCCACAGCACTACTTCAGCCGGCTGGTTGCGGTCGCCGACACATATGACGCCATCACGACCCGGCGGTCCTACCGACGAGCGGAACCGCCCAGCAGGGCCCTCCAGGTACTGGTGTCCGCGGCCGGGTCTTCCTACGACCCGGACTTCGTCCTGGCGTTCGCAGCCATGATGGGCATCTACCCGCCCGGTTCGTTCCTTCGGTTGGCATCGGGTGAAGTGGTGATGGTCACCCGGCCTTCGGACGACCCGGTCGCAACCCCCACCGCCGTCATAGTGCGCGACCGGGGCGGCGCCTATGTGGAGGCACCGGAACCGGTCGGCTACCTCAGCGATGACGTAGTCGAGCATGTGGCCGCTTCGGCGTTGGGCCTGCAACCGGCCCAGATCCTCGAACGGATCGACATCGACGCCTGAATGCAGGCCGGGCGACGCCATCCCGTCCACCCGCAAACCCGGCGTCCACCTACCATCAGCGGATGGACGAGCCCCCCCGGGAAGGCCCCGATTCGCACGACACCTCCCCGTCGGAGGAAGACCCGCGTCCATCGGAAGATCCATCCGATGGAACGGCCGGGAGCGGGGATCCGGTAGATGGGCAGGACGGGATGGAGGGATCGGCGGACGACACGGCCCACGACAAAGACCCGGCGGACGAAGCACACGCCGCCGGCGGCCCGGCAGAGGATTCGGCAGACGAAGCACCCGAGGCCGACGATGCGATGGGCGCAACGGCCGATTCGCACGGCACCGGGCCACCCGGGGACGACACCGGCACTCCCGAAAACGACGAGACCGACACTCCCCCGGATGAGCGCCCGCTATCGACGGCCGCCGCCATGCTGTCTGCGCTCATCACCGGCGGCGGCCATTGGCTGACGGGGAACCGTCGCCGTGGGCTGTGGTTCTTCCTCCCGGTGGGAATCATCGTCGTCGGCGGGTTGCTGTTCGCAGCGATCAGCGGCCGGGCTGAAGTGGCCTCCATGTCGGTGCAGCCCGCCTGGCTATGGGCATTCCTGACGGTCAACCTCGTGATCCTGGCGATCAGGATGTTTGCCACCTTCGACGCCCACCGGTTGGGACGCCCGCCGGCATCACAATCGTGGATGGGGCCGGCGGGCCTGACACTCGCCCTGCTGTTCACCGCCGTCCCCCACCTGTGGGTCGCCTCGTACAACCTCACCTTGATCGACACACTCCATACCGTCTTCGACGCACCAGTCGCCACCGCCACCACCGATCCCACCGTCTTTGCCGGGCCGGAGACCTCTACGACCACAGTGCCCAATACGACGTCCACCTCGACGACGGAACCCCGCGAGGTGGGCGTGCCACCGCTGGACCTCCCCAACGCCCCCCTCCCCGACAACGAGTTCCTGCCGCTCGAAGGCCTCACCGAAGGGCGCTATCTCAGCATCCTGCTGGCAGGAGGCGACGCAGGACCGGGGAGGGGCGGATTGCGCACCGACACGATGATCGTGGCCACCCTCGACATGGAACTGAACAAGGCGTTTCTGTTCGGGATCTCCCGCGAACTGGTGCACATCCCGCTGCCGAGTGCCTGGGATTCCGCCTTCGAGGAACTCGAGGACACATTGTGGGAATGGGAGTTCCGTGAATGGATCTGGGACCAGGACAGGCGGTGCCGGAACGGGTCGGAGTGGAAGGAGAACCCACCCGACTGGTGCCCCGAGCTCCTGATACGACCCGAGCGGTGTGAGTGCTTCCCCGATCGGCTCAATGCCATCTACACCTACACCCGCAACTGGACCCACACCTTCCCCGATTCTCCCGACCCCGGCATGGAAGCGCTCCGCCAGGCGATGCAGCGGGTGCTGGCCATCCCCATCGACTACTACGTCCTGGTGGACATGGCGGGGTTTGTCGCCATGGTCGATGCGCTGGGGGGTATCGACATCTGGGTGACCGAGTCGATCCATCAGGGATTCTCACCTGCCGTCGAAGGCGGCGACATCGTTCGGGTTGATGTGGAGCCGGGCTTCCAGCACCTCGACGGCAACGAATCCCTGGCCTACGTTCGCTCCAGGGCCGGCACCTCCGACACCGAGAGGATCCGCCGCCAGCGTTGCGCGGTGCGATCGGTGGCCGCTGCAGCCGACCCGCTCGACATCCTCTGGAGGTTCAACGACATCGCCGCCGCCATCCGGGACAACACCACCACCAACATCCCGCTCGACTTCCTCCCCGAGTTGGTCAGGGTGTCCGCCAACATGTCGCTCGACGACATCGTGACCGTGGCGCTCACCGGGTCCCGCTACTACGACGGCGAAGACTTCAGAGGCATCCCCATGCCCGACCTTCCCGATATCCGGTACAGGGTCAGGACCACTCTCGATGGTTCGGCGCCCGGGGATTCCGAGGGTGATGATGGGGAGTGCGGAGTGCCCACCGGGTAGCGCCACACCGACGGAAGGCATCGTGGTATTCGACCCCATCCGGAATCCCCGGATACGCCATCCCTGAGAATCCCAAGGGGCCTAAGAGATTCCTTTCAGGGCAGCCTCGGCCGGCAGGTAGTCGTAGCCGAGGGCGTTGGCAACGTGCTCCTCGGTCACATGGCCGTTGCAGGTGTTGAGACCACCCAGCAGATGCGGGTCATCGAGCATCGCCGCCTTCGCTCCCTTGTCGGCGAGGGCCACCGTAAACGGCAGAGTGGCATTGTTGAGGGCGTAGGTGGAGGTCCTGGGCACCGCACCCGGCATGTTGGCGACGCAGTAGTGGACCACGTCGTGCACCATGTATGTGGGTTCGGTGTGCGTGGTGGGACGGCTGGTTTCGAAGCAACCCCCCTGGTCTATGGCCACGTCCACCAGCACGGAACCGGGACGCATCGCCCTGACCATCTCCTCGGTGACGAGTTTGGGGGCGGTGTCTCCCTTGACCAGCACCGCCCCGATCACCAGGTCGGCATCCAGCACCAGTTCCTCTACCGCCGTCACCGTCGAGTACACGGTCTCTATTGCGTTGCCGAACCGGTTGGCCAGGTGGTCGAGCACGGGGAGGCTGCGATCGAGAACCCTGACCTGCGCCCCCAGTCCGATGGCCATCTCGATGGCGTTCTCACCCACGACCCCGCCCCCGATCACCACGACCTTGGCCGACAGCACACCGGGCACTCCGCCCAGCAGCAGGCCGGAACCGCCGTTGGGGGCCTCCAGGCAGTGGGCTCCGGCCTGAATCGACATCCGCCCGGCCACCTGTGACATGGGAGCCAGCAACGGCAATCCGCCCGCGGCATCGGTCACGGTCTCATAGGCGATGCAGGTGGCCTTGCTTGCGACCAGGTCGGCGGTCTGCTCCCCGTCCGGCGCCAGGTGCAGGTAGGTGAAGAGCACATGGTCCGGGCGCAGCTTGGCCCGCTCAACGGCCTGGGGTTCCTTGACCTTGACGATCATCGTCGCCGTGTCGAAGACCTCGTCGGCATCGGCGCCGATCGAGGCCCCGGCGGCCGCATAGGCCTCATCGGGGGCGCCGATACCCAGGCCCGCCGCGGTCTCGACGATCACCACGTGCCCGCGAACCCCCAGTTCGCGCAC
>CBDUUY010000102.1:0-7733 GCA_965370535.1 uncultured bacterium | reverse complement strand
CGCTGAGGCTGCTGGGCATCGACATCCCGGCGGATGAGATCGCAGCCATCCTCACCCGGCTCGGTTTTGAGGTGGAGGGCGATTCCCCGTTCCGGGTGACCGTGCCCACCTACCGGCCCGATGTGTCGAGGCCCGCCGATCTCGTGGAGGAGATCGCTCGCCTGTACGGGTACGACAACATCCCCGCCACGCTCCCTCACGGTCCGGGAGGGGGTCTCTCCGCTCGGGAGAAGAGGGCCAGGTTGGCCGATGCGGCCATGGTCGGCGCCGGTCTCTCGGAGATCATCAGCTACTCGTTCCTGGGACCCGAGGACATCGCAGCCCTGGGCCTCCCCGAAGACGACCTGCGCAACGCTCCCGTACGGGTTCGGAACCCTCTCAATGAGGAGGAGGGCCTGCTGCGCACCACGCTGCTGCCGGGCCTGCTGCGGGCGCTGCGGGTCAACCAGGCGCGCAATATCGGGGGGCCCGCTCTGTTCGAGACGGGGAAGGTGTTCCTGCGGGGATCTGCCGATCTGCCCGATCAGCCTCGCCGCCTCGCCTTCGCCGCCGTGGGGTCGCGGCCCGGCCCTCCCTGGTTGGGTGACGCCGGGGGACGCGACGCCACCGACGCCGTCGGCGTCTGGGAAACCCTGGCTGCCGCACTCGGCTTGCCGGCAACGGTCCACCAGGGCAGCGACCCTGCCTTTCATCCCGGCCGCTGTGGAATCGTGCTGGTGGGCGAGGTCCCTGTGGGCGTGGTCGGTGAGATCCACCCCTCGGTGGCGGCTCGATTCGATGTCTCCGGCAGGGTGGCGGCAGGGGAGATCGACCTCGACGCACTCCTCGAGGCCACCCCGGAGAGGGCCTTCCTGGTGCCCAGTCCGTTCCCGCCGATGGTTTTCGACCTGGCCTTCGATCTCGACGAGGCAACCGCAGCCGCGGACCTCTTGGGAGTGATCCGGGAGGTGGGCGGCCCGACGGTGGAATCTGTCGAGTTGTTCGATGTGTTCACCGGGAGGCCTCTCGACGAAGGCCGGATGAGCCTGGCGATCCGATTGACCATTCGCGACCCCGGGCGAACTCTCACCGACGCGGAGGTGGCCCCGCTGAGGGAGGCCATGGTCGCTGCGGTGTCGGAGCGTCTTGGAGGCCGCCTACGTGGAGGAGAGTGACATGGACTTCATCAATGTCGCCGATCTGGGCGCCGACGGACTCACTGAGGTGCTGGATCTCGCAGCAGGGGTGAAGGCCGATCGGGACGGTGTGGCGGGCGCACGGCCGGGTGTTCGGGTGGGCTTGTTCTTCGAGAAACCATCGTTGCGAACTCGCGTCTCGTGTGAGGTGGCCGTCAACGACCTGGGCATGGTGCCCTTCGTGCTCAAGAACGACGAGATCGGCCTCGGCAAACGCGAATCGGTGGCCGACGTCGGCCGGGTGCTCGACCGCTACCTGGATGTGCTGGCTCTGCGGGTGTTCGACCATGGCAACCTCGAGACGATCGCCGACCATGCCGGTGCGCCGGTGATCAACCTGCTGTCCGACCGGGAGCACCCCTGCCAGGCGCTGGCCGACTTGCAGACCCTGGCCGAGGCGAGGCCACTGGATGGGGCGACGGTGGCCTTCGTCGGCGACGGCAACAACGTCTGCAACTCGCTGATGATCGCCGGGGCGATGATGGGGGTCTCCACCAGGGTGGCCGGACCGGCCGGGCACGAACCGCCTGCCGCGATGGTCGCCGCAGCCAGGGCTGCCGCAGGCGACAGGGCCGAGATCGTGGTCACCACCGATGTGACGGAGGCTGTGAGGGGGGCCGACGCGGTCTACACGGACGTGTGGGCCTCGATGGGCCAGGAGGACGAGGCGGCCGCCCGCCGGGCCGCCTTCGAGCCGTACCGGGTGAACGAGGCTCTGTTCGCACTGGCCGATCCAGGGGCGGTGTTCCTGCACTGTCTCCCCGCCCATCGGGGCGATGAGGTGACCGACGGAGTGGCCGACCACGAGCGCAGCCGCATCTTCGACCAGGCCGAGAACCGGATGCACGCATTCAAAGCGCTCTTGCTGTATCTGACAGGGTGACCCGGTCGCTGCAGGCATTGCTGGGCGGCGGGGTACTCGATGCCGCCAGAGGGTTGCTGGGGAGGCGCCTGCGCAGTGATATCGGCGGTGAGGCCTGCGAGGTGATCCTCACCGAGGTGGAGGCCTATGCCGGTGCCGGCGACCCGGCCAGCCACGCCCACCGGGGTGAGACGCCGCGGACCAGGGTGATGTTCGGTGCTCCCGGCCACCTGTACGTCTATCGAGCGTATGGGATCCACTGGTGCATGAACGTGGTCACAGGCCCAGAAGGGGAGGCATCTGCAGTGCTCCTGCGTGGAGGGATTCCGGTGTCGGGGGAGGCGGTCATGGCGCAGCGTCGGGGTAGGGCGGATCATCTGGCCGATGGGCCGGGCAAGCTGTGTCAGGCGCTCGGTGTGACCGGTCTGCACGACGGTGCCTCCCTGTTGGAAGGGCCTGTGCGGTTGCAGGCCACCGACCCGATTGCAGGTGTGGTGGTCGCCACTCCCAGGGTGGGCGTCCGCCGGGCGGCCGACCGCCTCTGGAGATTTGTCCTGACGAAGGGCGTCTGAGGATCAGGGGGAGGAGTTGGTCCCGGGGTTCACCCAGATGGTCACCGGCGACGATTGAGGGGCCCCTCCGGAAGGCTGCTGCGCCCACACCAAGCCACTCCGGTGTGAGGCGTCGGCCGGATCGGCCTCGGCCTCGAGTCGCACCACCACCAGGAGGCCGGCGTCTGCCAGGGTGTGGCGAGCCGTTGCCGTGTCCAGGCCCAGCACGTCGGGGACCACTGTGCCCGGTTCGGGGCCGGCCAGAGTCAAGGCGACGGTGGATCCAACCGCCAATGGGGTGTTGGCGGCCGGCACCTGGAAGAGCACCTCACCGGAATGGCGGCCGTCGGCCTCGGCCCAGGTGAGGGTGATCTGGTACCCGCCTGCTTCCAGCAGGGCGACCGCCTGCCCCAGGTCTGCACCACTCAGATCGGGCACCGCGCCGGGGGAGATGGTGTCGATGCCTTCGGGGTTGTGGATCGGGCAGATCACCGTGGGCACCGAATCGGGGTGCAGATGTACGGTGGCCACCCGGCTGCGGGGGCACAACGGACCTGCCAGGAACCCCGTGGACGTATCGATCTCAGCGGCGACGACCCCTCCCTCGTCTCCTGTGGCCAATCCTCCGTAGGGCACGCCGCTGAGCGCTCCGATGGCAAACCGGCTCCAGACCTGGGCCGGCCAGGTCCCGCCGGTGATCGTGTACGGGGTGTAGGGAGCCATCAGCGGCCGGTTGCCCTCCGGGAACCCGACCCAGACTGCAGCCACGATCTCCTCGGTGTACCCGACGAACCATGCGTCGTGGTGGGCTTCGGTGGTGCCCGTCTTGCCTGCGGTGGGCCTGCCGATCTTGGCCTGCTGGCCGGTTCCGCGCCGCACCGTCTCGGTGAGCACCGAGGTGACCTTCTCGGCGACGCCGGCCGACATCACATTGGTGACCGTGGGGATCGGCTCGTAGATGAGGGTGCCGTCCAGCGTCTCGATCCTCGTGATGAACACCGGGTCCACATGGAGGCCGCCCGCTGCGAAAGCTCCGTAGGCCGAAGCCATGTCGAGCACCGTCACTTCTTGGGCCCCGAGGGCTAGAGAGGGGAGAGGCTCCAGAGGTGTCGTGATGCCGGCAGCCGCCGCCAGGTCGGCGACCTGACCGGGGCCGACTGCCGTGATCAGATTGGCGTACACGGTGTTGACCGAGAACACCGTCGCCTCGCGCAGTGTCAGGTCGGGATAGGTGGCTTCTTCGTGGTTGGTGACGGTCCAGGGGCCCGATTCACCCGGCACGACCGTGGCCGATCCGCCGGGGAAGACATCGTCGAGGCGGTACCCGGCTTCGAGCGCAGCCGCCAGGGTGAAGGGCTTGAAGGAGGACCCGGGCTGGCGCAGGCCCATCGTGGCCAGGTTGAACTGGGCGACGGGATCGTTGTCTGCGTAGTAGTCCTTCCCGCCGACCACAGCGAGCACGTGGCCGTTGCGGGGGTCGATGGCCACCAGGGCGCCGGCGGGGCCGTCGTCGGGGATCACGCTGTCCACGGCGGCTTCGGCGGCGTGTTGCACCGAGGGGTCGATAGTGGTGTAGATGCGCAACCCGCCCCTGAACAGCAGGTCGAACCGCTCATCCGGGGTCTCGGCGAAGGCCGGATCGGCCATGAGAATGCGTTTCACCTCTTCGGTGAAGTACGGGTAGCGGGACTGCTCGGTGGGACGGCGGGGGAGCAGGGTCAGGGGTTCCTGATCGGCGGCCTCGGCCTCTGCCGTGGTGATCCAACCCAGGTCGGCCATCTTCTCGAGGACGGTGCGGCGACGGGCAAGGGCGGCATTGGGGTTGACGTAGGGATCGAGTCGGGAGGGCGCAGCGATGAGGGCGGCCATCAGAGCGGATTCGGCCAGCGTCATTTCGGAGACGTGCTTCCCGAAGTACCGCTTGGCTGCTGCCCCGATCCCGTATGCGCTGTTGCCGAAGTAGATCGAGTTGAGATACCGCTCGAGGATCTCCTCCTTGGTGAGGGTCTCCTCGACTCGCAGCGCCAGGCTCACCTCGGCGATCTTGCCGTCGAAGGTGCGGGTGTGGCCGAGCACGACGTTCTCGACGTACTGCTGGGTGATGGTGGAGCCGCCCTGCACGATCTCGCCGGCCTCGAGATTGGCGCTGGCAGCCCTGGCGATCGCCTGGACATCGAGTCCGCTATGGGTCCAGAAACGCTGGTCCTCGATCGCTACGACGGCATCGACGAGGTGCCGGGGGAGTTCCCCATAGGAGACCAGCACACGGTCTTCCCCCGCGTGCCACTCCGTGATCGGCGTGCCATCGGACGCATAGACCACGCTGGTGAGGCTGCCCGCTCCAATCCCCGGATCCTCTATCGGCTCGAGTGAGCAAGCGGTGGCTACCAGCGCGATAACCAACACGCCCGCCGCGAGACGGGGCATTTCTTATGGTTCTCCTGACCGGCAGGGTAACGCCCCTGCAGTGATCTGACGTGGATTTATCCACAGGCCGCCCACCGGCGGCGGTATCAGGTGAAGCGGGCCAGGTAGTAGCGCTTCTTGCCGATCCGCAGGACCAGTGATGTGGCGGAGGCGAGATCGCCGGGGCCGATCACCCGGTCGGGGTCGTCGATGCGTTCGTTGTTGAGGGAGGCGCCGCCCTGGCCGATGAGGCGGCGGGCCTCGCTGTTGGACTTCGCAGCGCCTGTGGCGGTCATCAGGGAGAGGACGCCGATGCCATCGTCGAGGTCGGCACGAGGCAGTTCGACGGAAGGGGCCGAGTCGAAGGCGTCTGCCAGGGTCCGGTCGTCGAGGCCGCTGAAGCGCTCGCCACCGAACAGCACGCCGGTGGCGGCCACGGCTGCTTCGAGACCCTCCTCGCCGTGCACGATGCGGGTGATCTCGGTGGCCAACGCCTTCTGCGCTGCCCGGCGCGCCGGATCATCAGCAGACTGCCTCTCCAACTCTTCGATCGTGTCGAGCGGCAGGAATGTGAACCAGCGCAGGAACCCGGCGGTATCGGCATCTGGGATGTTGAGGAACCATTGGTAGAAGGCGTACGGGGAGGTGAGACCGGGGTCGAGCCACACGGCCTCACCGGTGGACTTGGAGAACTTGCGGCCGTCGGAGCGTTCGACCAGCGGCCACACGAGGCCGTACGCCTGGGCGCCGTGCATGCGGCGGGTCAGGTCGATGCCGGCGACGATGTTGCCCCATTGGTCGGATCCGCCCAACTGCAGCACGCAGCCCTCGGCGGCGTAGAGGTGGGCGAAGTCGTAGGCCTGCAGCAGGGCGTAGGAGAACTCGGTGAACGAGATGCCCTGCTCTCTCTCGGCGAGGCGCCGCTTGACCGACTCCCTGGCGATCATCTGGTTGACCGAGAAGTGCTTCCCCACGTCACGCAGGAATTCGATGAACCCGAACTCGCCGAGCCACTCGTAGTTGTCGAGCAACATGCCGCGCCGGGGGTCATCGAGGTCCAGGACCCTGGCCAATTGGGTGCGGATTCCCTCGAGGTTCCCGGCGATCTGTTCGTCGCCGAGCAGTTCCCGTTCCTCGTCCCGATCGGAGGGGTCTCCGATCCTCCCGGTGCCACCGCCTGCCACGGCCAGAGCGCGGTGCCCCGAGCGCTGCAGCCACGCCATCGCCATCATGCCCATCAGGTGGCCGATGTGCAGGGATGGAGCTGTCGGGTCGAAGCCGACGTAGAAGGTGATGGGGCCTTCGGCCATCAGATTGCGGAGGGCCGTCTCGTCCGTGGCCTCATGGAGGAAACCGCGGGCTCTGAGGATGTCGAGGGCATGGTCTGAGTCCATCGCGGGGACGCTAGCCAGACCGGGCGGCGGCGCCAACCTCCCGGGTGCCTGAGTGGCCCCGGAAGTCGTCTGGAGTGGGCCGTCGCCGGTCGATTCGGCGGCTATGTCGGGAACCGCAGACGGCCCGGTCTCGTGTTGACGTAGACCGGGGGAGTGGTTACGATGACAACTCGCCACAGGGGCTCGCAGGTACTGCGCGCCGCCGGTGGTCGGAACCATCCGGCTCCTTGACAACTGAATAGTGTGCCAAAAGCCAGTCAAGCAGGCCTCCGGGGCCGGGTTCGCCCGCGTCCTCGCGAGGCCGACAGAGGCCTCCACCCGCCGGGTTCGCCCGGGTCGGAGTGGGAGGCCGTACTCGAGTTGCGAGTGGATGGTTTGGCCAGACCACTCGCCAAAGACAAACTCACATGAGGATTCGGCTCCTTTGGAGCCGAGATCTTTCGATGGAGAGTTTGATCCTGGCTCAGGACGAACGCTGGCGGCGTGCTTAATGCATGCAAGTCGAACGAGAACCTCACAACGGGTAACCAATGAGAGGTATCTAGTGGCGAACGGGTGCGTAACACGTGAGAAACCTGCCCCGGAGATCGGGATAGCCCAGGGAAACCTGGATTAATACCGAATATCCTCCTACCATCGCATGTCGGTTTGAGGAAATGGTCCGCTGCTCCGGGATGGTCTCGCGGCCTATCAGCTAGTTGGTGAGGTAATGGCTCACCAAGGCAACGACGGGTAGCTGGTCTGAGAGGACGATCAGCCACACTGGGACTGAGACACGGCCCAGACTCCTACGGGAGGCAGCAGCAGGGAATATTGCACAATGGGCGAAAGCCTGATGCAGCGACGCCGCGTGAGGGATGAAGGCCTTCGGGTTGTAAACCTCTTTCAGGAGGGAAGAAGCGAAAGTGACGGTACCTCCAGAAGAAGCCCCGGCCAACTACGTGCCAGCAGCCGCGGTAATACGTAGGGGGCGAGCGTTGTCCGGATTTATTGGGCGTAAAGAGCTCGTAGGCGGCTCAGCAAGTCGGTCGTGAAAGCCCGAGGCTCAACCTCGGGATGCCGGTCGAAACTGCTGTGGCTAGGGTCCGGTAGAGGAGAGTGGAATTCCCGGTGTAGCGGTGAAATGCGCAGATATCGGGAGGAACACCAGTAGCGAAGGCGGCTCTCTGGGCCGGTACCGACGCTGAGGAGCGAAAGCTAGGGGAGCAAACAGGATTAGATACCCTGGTAGTCCTAGCCGTAAACGTTGGGCACTAGGTGTGGCGGACTCATTGACGTCTGCCGTGCCGTAGCTAACGCATTAAGTGCCCCGCCTGGGGAGTACGGTCGCAAGGCTAAAACTCAA
>CBDUUY010000101.1:0-7783 GCA_965370535.1 uncultured bacterium | reverse complement strand
CAAGCCCACGAACGCGAGCACCAAACCCCGCCCCATTAATCAACAGCTTCCTAGACCACCCAGGACATCGATGTCGCCACCGTCGCTATGACCACGGTGATGATCGTTATGGGAAAACCCAGCCTGGCGTAGTCCGTGAAGCGGTAGCCGCCGGGGCCCCACACCATCGTGTTGGTCTGGTACCCGATGGGGGTCAGGAACGACGCCGAGGCCACCACAGCCAACGCCATGGCAAAACCCCTCGGGTCGGCACCGACCCGGTCGGCGACCGTCAGGGCGATCGGAAACAGCAGGACCGCAGCAGCGTTGTTGGTGACCGTCTCGGTCAGGGCAACGGTGGCCAGGATCACCCCGAGCAGCACCGCCCAGTGCCCGTATCCCTCGAGGCCACCAATGATGCCGTCTGCGATCTGATCGGCCAGACCGGTCTCCTGAATCGCGGCCCCCAGGCCGAACGACGACGCGATCACCACCAGCACGTTGAGGTCTACGACACCCCGCATCTCGGTCGGTGACAGGACACCGAACACCAGAAGTGCCAGAGCACCGACCAACGAGGCGTCCAGGATGTCGACCAAGCCGGTGGCTGCCGACACCACCACCGCCAATCCGACGACGATGGCAACGGGGGCCTTCTTGTTCCTGACGGGATCGGTCTCGTCGAGACGGGACACCAGCAAGAAGTCACTGCGATCCCGGAAGCGGGATCGGAAACCCGGCTCGGCCACCAGCAGCAGGGTGTCGCCGACTCTCAATCGGATATTGCCCAGTTTCCCGACCACCCGCTGATCGGCCCTGTGCACGGCAAAGACGGCGGCGCCGTAACGCGCCCGGAACCCGATCTCCTTCATCGACCTCCCCAGCAACGGCGACGCAGCCCCCACCACCGCTTCGAAGAACCTGATCCTGCTGGTATCGAGGTCGGCCAGGTGCTCGCTTGCCTCCGGCTCCAGACCCCGTGTGGACTGCAGGTCGAGAACATCGGTAGCCCTTCCCACGAACCGGAGGCGGTCGCCGCCCCGCAAGCCGACGGTGGGGGCAACCGGGCCAATGACACGACGCTCGGCCTCCCGGTCGATCTGCACCAGGAACACGCCCTCGAGTCGGCGTAGACCGGCAGCTTCCACGGTCTTGCCGTCCAACGGCCCGCCCACGATCACCCGCATGTCGAGAACGAACTCCCGAATGTCACCGTGAAGGTCCGAACGGGCCGGAATCCTTTCGGGCAGCACCACCGGCGCCGCCAGCATCAACACCGCCAGGCCCGCCAGCGCCACGGGCAGGCCGAGTTTGGTGATTTCGAAGAACCCGATCGGCTCGTACCCGGCTTGTTCCAACAGACCCGACACGACGATGTTGGTGGAGGTGCCGATGACCGTGACCATGCCACCGAGGATGGCCGCAAACGACAGCGGCATCAGCAGCGGCGACACCGATCGGCCGGTACGGCTCGACCACCGGGAGACGGCAGGCACCAGCATCGCCACGATGGGTGTGTTGTTGAGCAGGGCCGATGCTCCGGCCGCCGGTATCAGCAGACGTCCCAGGGCGCGCCGCTCACCACGATCACCACCGAGGAGCGAGTTGACGAGCGGAATCAGGACGCCGGTGCGTTCGATGGCCCCGGCCAGCACGTAGAGGGCGGCCACGGTGATGGGAGCCGGGTTGCTGAATCCGCTGAACGCCTGCTCGGGGGTCAGCACTCCCGCAACGAGCAGCACCACGGTGGCACCGAACAGGATCACCGCCGGCAACATCAGATCACGAGACAACAGCACGACGGCCGTCACGACGACGGCCAGAGTGAGCCAAGCCTCCCAACTCACCGGGTCTCCTCCCGCTCTCAGACATCCGGGCGCACCGAACGCTACCGCTCCGGCGAGGCGATGTGAGGTCAGGCGCCCGGAACGTCCCGCCCTTGCAGCACCCGGCGGAGAGCAGCGACCACCTCGGGATCGAAGTCATACGCGGCCCCCCGATGCAGTTCCTCGAGAGCCTCGGCCGGCGTCCGACCCGACTCGTGCACCGATCGATCGTATGCGGCGGCGACCCTGACCACCTGGGCCGACCGCGGCACCAGGTCGTTGCGGGCCTCGCCGGACCGGCGGTACGGCTCGTACTGATCGGCCACCAGTTCTGCGACCCGGCTCAAGGATGGAGACTCCTGGATGATCGCAGCCCCCCAGGCCGCCACATCTGTATCCGTGTATCCGCCGGAGGCCACCGACGGGTCGTTGAACACGACCCTGCCGACATCATGGAGAAGACCGGCATACTCGACCCGTTCTACCTCCGATGGTGCCAGCCGGACCTCGCCCGCCACGGCTACGGCCAGGTCGGCGGTCCGCTCGGACCTGCCCTGGCCGACCAGGCCGCCGGCTTCCGGAATCCGGCCGAGTGCGGTGATCGTCTGGCGATAGGTGTGACGGGTGACGGCGACCCGGTTGAAAGACAGGTGGCTGAAACCGTATGACAGTAGAGCGAGAGGCACGGCCCACCAGGACATGAACGGCCAGGCGAACCCAAACATCGCCCCACCGGAGAACAGGGCTGCGTAGGCGGGGCCTTCCCGGAGCATCTCCCACCACAGCATGCGCGTAGTGGTCCTGTGACGCCTCCCGGAGATCAGGACTCGCACGATGGCCGCGGTCAGATACCAGGAGAACGAGGCCGCCCCCACCACGACGGCATGGAACAGTGTCGCATCCAGGGTGTCGCCGAGGGCGAATGATTCGTGGAGAGTCGTGTAGACGACCGCCGCTACGACCAAAGCGATCGGCTCGGCGGGCACCAGCCGATCGACGCTGCGGCGACCGTGCCGGATCCGTACCAGCCACCACCCGATCGGCATGCCGATGGCCGCAGCGGGCAGCACCTCCAGCAGCGCCCCATGATCGACCATCAGGGCCGCGATGGCCACCATGGGACTCAGCGACATGCGGCGGCCCTCCCGGTCGGGGATGGTGAGGGCATGTGCGGCGACGAAGACGGCGGCCAACAGGACGACGACGCCCGCGGTGCCCGCGGCTATCGCTACGCCCAGGCCGATCGGCGGTAGCAGAAGGGGCGCACCCCTGCGGAGTCGGAGAAGATCAAGCACGGATCGCTCGATCCCTGACCAGTTGCTCTACCCGGGCGGTCGATTCGTCATCGGGCGACCCGTACACCTCTCCGCGCCGTTCCACCGCCGACACGAATGCCTCCACGACATCTGTGCCAAACCGATCCGCCTGATCGTGCAGGCCGGCAAACGCCTCAGCCTGGGTGACGGCAGAACGGTAGGACCGTGTGCTCGTCCTGGCGTCGAACACATCGGCGGCAGCGAGGATCCTGGCCTCGAGCTGTGCCGGCCTCCATGGGGCGGTCCTGCCCTGCACGGCGTGTGCCTCCGTGTTGATCTCCACCATCGGACGCAAGAAATCGACCTCGGAGAGCACACCGTCCACGACCCCCAGATGCCTGACGACCTCCTCGTATTCCCCGTCGGTCAGCGGGCTATCCTTTCTCAGCAGTTCGCCGGGCGCCGAGAGTTTGCTGACGTCGCGGATGAGAGCGGCCCACCGGAGGGTCTCCATACGATCGGGGGTGAGTTGCATCTCATCCCCGATGATCCGGCAGAAATGGGCAACCCTATCCATCCGGCCCCTGGTGTAGGGATCGAGAGCCTCGATGACCTTGACGAATCCACGGATGGTGGATTCATGGGCCTCCCTCAACCTGGCGTGGGTGGCGAACCCGGTGTGCCCCACCAGATAGGTCATCAGGATGAGCGGCAGGATGATGCCGCCGACCATCTGGTAGGCGGCCCCGAGCAGCGCGCCGAGCACGGCCAGGGTCGTCAGTGCGACATGACTGGGGAGCAGGTTCGACCACGCCATCGTGTTGCGGCCCGGATAGGCAAGACGCACGAACCCTGCCACCAGTTGGTAATTGAGGTAGTTGTATGCCACGGCCCCCAGCACGGCGCCCAGCACCATCAAGGGCAGATCCCCTATCTGCACGGAGCCGTCGGGCAGGAACAACGCAAATATCAACATCCCCGCAGCGGAGGACAGGACCAGCTGCCCGAAGTTGGCCAGCGGCTGCAGCCAGCGGTGATTGCGGACGTCGTCCGGTTGCAGCATGGCGAAGGCGGCCATCAACGCCACAGCCAACGGAGCGGCAGCCTTTCCGAACACCACGGCAGCACTGAAGGCCACCATCACGGATGACGAGATCCGGAGCCGATCGTTCACCTCGACGGAGGCGAATTCCAGCAAGGCAAAGGCGAAGGCGAGGGTCACCCACAGCCACCAGGGTGATGGGGCCGTCCCGAGCAGGAACAGACCGGTCAGCACCAGCGCGCCTGCGATGGCGAGACCAATCGAAAGCAGGCAGACTGCCCGCCGGCTGGTTCTAGCTCTCTGTTCCATATGGGTACCGGGTGGCCCGCTCAGCAATTAGCTAGCCGATCTTCCAGCTCATAGCTCGCGTGCAAGTGCGCGTCCGTGCCATTGCCCGGCTCTGCATCACCTACCGCATCCCTTCGTTCAGGTCTCGACGCCGGGTCTAGTCCGACGCCGGATATTCGCTTCGCTGAACTCGGGGCTAGCCGTACATGATCCGGGCCACCCGTTGGGACCGTCCTGTCCTTGTAGATGCCTCATCGGCACCACATGGGCCGGCCTTCACCTCTGGGTTCCGGCCGCCGGCCTCGTACCCACTGCAAAGGCTACGACACCAGGGCCCCTTCTCCCAAGCTTTTCCTCGGATCAGGGGGAGCCGGCCCTCGCATGGGACACGGCAATCATCACACCGGCCCCGGGCTCAGGCCCGGCGTAGAGCCCGGCGGGGATCACCGACCTCCCGCAGACCGGCGCTGATCATGTAGAACGAGGACGCCAGCAGTGAGATCGACAGAGCCCCGGCCATCAGGCTGCTCCAGGGAACCCCGGTGCCCAGAGCCATACGGTATGCGAGAGCGTTGTACACCAGGGAGCCGAGACCTTCCCGGTACTCGCCGATGCCCAGGAACTCCACGAACCCCTGAGTGACCAGTGCCCCGACGACCCCGGCGAGCACGATGACCGCCACATGAGGGAGGACATCCGGCACCACATGGTTGATGATGATCCGGCGGGGACTGCCCCCGGCGCAACGCGCCGCGTCAATGTACAGCTTCTCCATGACTGCAACGGCGCGCGCCCGCACGACGATCGCCGCCGAGCCCAGGCCGAAGAACGACCCGTAGAGCAACCCCAGTTCTATGGGTCCCAGGAGGCCTCGCTTGCTGGCAATGAGAAAGATGAGCGGAGGAGGCAGAAGGGCAAACGCGTCGGACATGTGTGTCAACGCCCTGTCGGGTCTTCCCTTGAAGTAGGCAGCCGAGGTCCCGACCACGAGGCCGATGATCCCGGCACTCAAGGCGGTGGCAACTGCTACGAGGAACGTGGGTCTGAGCCCGTAGGTCACCAGGCTCAGCACATCACGACCCAGCGGATCGGTGCCCAGCAAATGATCGAGGGAAGGCGAGGAGGGGTGCAGGATCGTGCGATCATGTCCCGTCTGCGGGTGGTACACAGCCGGCTCCGACGACCACACCGTTGCCTGCAGCACCGGGTGGATGACGGTCAACACGGCAAATGTCCCCAGGACGATCAGACCGGCAATGACCATCTTGCTGCGAAGCACCCGCTTCCGGGTGCTCGCCCACCCTCCGATCTCGTAGCCGGACACCGCACCGCTCATACCGCCCGCCCTTCCGTGCGAAGCCTGGGGTCGATCTGCGCCTGGACCATGTCCAGCGCTATCCGGAGCACCAATCCGATCAGGCCCACTCCGACCAGGATCCCGACGATGGTCGGGACATCCGCCGCTTCTATCGCCCGGAAGAAGAGGCTGGCGACCCCGTCCAACCGGAGTTCCCGCTCGATGATGATCAACCCCGCGATCAGGTAGGGCACACTGGTGATCAGCCGGGTTATCGCCGGGATCACTGCGTTTGGAGCGACATGCCGATCGCGGATCAAACGCTCGGGAACTCCCTTGGCCCTGGCGGTCAAGACGTAGTCCTCGGTCATCTCCGCCGACACCCCGGCTCGCATCACAAGCATGTTCTCACCGGTTGCGATGAGCACGAGGGCCAGCGTCGCCATCACTGCACTGGGCCACAGCAGGATGTCGATCGCCTCGGCCCAAACGCCCACTACGGGGAGGATCGCCAGGAAGACGGCGATGCAGGCGGGCACTGCAGCCACCGCCGGCACCCGACGATCCCGCTTGCGCGCCCAACCCTTCAGCAGGATCCCTCCGGCGAGGGCGAGCAGGAGTCCGCCGGCCAGCACGATGAGCAAAGGGCCCTCCGGTACCGGCGAGAAGGCCTTGGGCCCGAGTCCGAAGGCAGAACGAGCCTGGAAAAGCCGGTCCGTGCCGAAGTAGATGAGGAGAAACGCCAGCCACGGGGGAAACGCAGTGAACATGAGGACGCTGCCGGTGCTGCTGGCGGCCCTGAACACCCGGCTGCGACTCCAGGCGATCCGGCGTCCGAGCCACTCCCCGATCAGGTACGCCACGATCCCGCCGAAGGCGAAGATCGTCACCGTGGTGGGGAGAGCCCTCCACAGCAGACTGGAGACACGTTCGCCCCCGTACGACACCCCCAGGTCCCCGCGTATGAGGCGCCAGAGGTACTCGAGCCATCGAATCCAGATGGGACGATCCAGACCCAACTGGTCGCGGACCTCCCCCACCAACGTCGGCCTCCGCCCAATACCGACTGCGAAGTCGTAGGGAAGCAGGATGTTGACCGCGAAGAACGCTATCGATGCCACCAGTACCAACATAGCGAGCGACCAGACGACCCGGCGGGAGACGAACCTGACCATCGCCAACACCTCACGTCCAATGAAGTCCAACCCCCGCGAGAGGATGCGATCCGACCCTCCAGAGACACTACCCACCCGAGGAAGGGGATGATCGATAATCAATCCTCGCCTTCCTCATCAGAAGTCAACAGAGACGTTCTGCACCATCGAACACGAACGGGTGCTGCCAATCGACACCACACCCGGCAGTCCCTGGAGAAGTGAGCACCACCGACGCGTCTGCCACCGATATCCGCATACTGCACATTGTGTCCAAACCGACTACGTTATGTAGTGGCTGGGAGGCCTATGGATATTCGGGAGCTAGAGGAAACCCTCGCCCGCCTACCGTCGATCAACGCCGTGAGGCTCGCCACCGACGGCAGCGAGGTAAGCGAGGTACACGTGCTGGCAGCGCCGGAGAAGGCGGCCAAACAGGTCGTCCGGGATGTCCAGACTCTCGCCCTTGCCCGCTTCGGCATCGCCATCGACCGTCGCGCCATCTCGGTGGTCCAGATCGGTCCCGAGCGGATAGGCACCGACGAGGACCGCCCCGCCATCATGGGCGTGCACGAGATTCCGGAAGGCTCCCGCACCACCGTCGTCGTCACCCTCCTGTGGCACGGAGAAGAATACGTAGGCACCGCCGCCGGTCCCGCCGCCCCATCCGCCCGCCTCCGACTGATCGGCGAGGCCGGCCTGCGCGCCGTCGAAGACATCATCGGTGACCAGGCACTGGCCCTCGATGCGATCGGTGCACCGGGCATCGGGATGCGCAAGGTGATCGTCTCCGTCGTGGTCAGCACAGGCCCCCAGGGAGAAGAGGTCGTCGTCGGCTCGGCGCTGAGCCAGGGCGACGACAGCGAGACGGCCGTCAGATCGGTGCTCGATGCCCTCAACCGCCGCATAGGGCGCCCGGACTAGATACCCCAGGCACTAGG